>JANNWO010000187.1:0-14486 GCA_031408395.1 Sphingomonadales bacterium
CGCGGCCGACCCGATGCACGCGCTCGACACAGAGACGCTCTTGCCTTCGGCTTCTGCGATGAACAGGTCGAGCAGAATATCCCAAGCGGGTTCGCCGAACAGGTCGGGATTGCCGAAGATCGCCGCCCGCTTTCGCCGCATTGCATAGGTGTGGCGGGCGAGCGTGAGGGAACTGCGGGTGCGGAGTGGGCGTGTCTGGCTCTGGCTCTTGCCGTCGGTTTCGGCATAAGGCGGCGCACCTTCGGCGGCGCCGCGCAGGCGGGCCGCGATGGCCATCAGCTCGTCCGCCAGTGGATGAAACAGCGACTCCGCGCCGGGAGCGCCCGCGCTTTGCGCATATTCTCCTGCCCCGTATGTCATGTCGCCCTATCTGTCGTCCCAGGGAAAAGCGCCGTTTCGTTATGCAACCGGCTAACCCCAGCCTTTATCTTATGCGGATCATGCCTCGCTGGCATTACGGGGTATTACGGGGTGTCCTCTTTTCACGAGAGAAATCATGCCACGGCGCCCTCAGCGCCGCGCGTGATCGAGGCGCAGTTGCTGGATCGCCGCGTCGCAATGTGCGGCGGCAATGTGCGCGCCGATGCGGTCGAGCGCGGCGAGTTGCTCCTCCAAAGCTGCAAGAATAGCCAGAACGCCGGAGCTCTCCGGCGGCGTCGGGTCAGGGTTGTGCAAGGTCGATTCCCAAAAAAGCGTGATCAGCTTGCTACCTGCACCCGGCGACCCTCGACAGCAGAAGCGGGTCGGATATCGCCTTAATGCCTTACGGAAATCTACAGAGGGAAACTACGTAGTGGCAGCAGTGCCCCGCAACGGGACGAGCAAGCTTTCGGGACTTACCTCCTAAAGCGCTCCTGCAGCGCCAACAGTGCGAGCGCCGCCTTGGCTGCTTCGCCGCCCTTGTCCTTTTGCGCAGGATCGGCGCGGACCAGCGCCTGCGCCTCGTTCTCGACTGTGAGGATGCCGTTACCGATGGCGATGCCATCCATGGTCAAAGCCATGATCGCGCGCGCGCTTTCGCCGGCGACGATCTCGAAGTGGTAGGTCTCGCCGCGGATCACCACGCCGATGGCGACATAGGCGTCGTAGCGGTCGGCTTCGGAAGCGAGCGCGATCGCACCGGGGATTTCGAGCGCGCCGGGGACAGTCAGTACCTCTACCTTGTGGCCCTCAGCCTCGAGCGCGGCGCTGGCGCCGGCGATCAGCATGTCGTTGAGTTGGGCGTAAAAGCGCGCTTCGACGATGAGGATGTAGGCCATGGGGGGGATTACTCCGGAATGGGATGGAAGTCGGTGATGGTGAGGCCGTATCCCTCGATAGCGATGAGGTCGGGGCGGCTGTTGGAAAGCAGCACCATCTCGGAAATGCCGAGATCGACAAGGATCTGCGAGCCGATGCCGATGTTGCGCAGCTCCTCGCCGGGCGACCACGCACCGGTGCCGACGCGACCCGTGAGGATCACGATGACGCCCGAGCCGTGTTCGCCAATCGCCTGCATGGCGCGCTGGAGGGTGCGCTTGCGCGGCCCCGGCGCGCCCAGCACGTCGTCAAACACCGAGATCGGGTGGACGCGGGCGAGCGTGGGCTCGCCGGGGATCACGTGGCCCTTCTGGAGGACATAGGCCTCGCTCCCCGCCACGCGGTCGCGATAGGTGATCATCCGCCACTGGCCGCCGTAATCGGAGTTGAAGGCGCGCTCGCTGAGGCGCTCGACCAGATGGTCGTTGCGCATCCGGTAGGCAATGAGATCGCGGATCGTGCCAATCTTGAGGTCATGCTTGCGGGCAAAGGTGATCAGATCATCGAGCCGGGCCATCGTCCCGTCCTCGTTCATGATCTCGCAGATAACTCCCGAAGGGTTGAGACCCGCGAGCCGCGAGATATCTACCGCCGCCTCGGTGTGCCCGGCGCGCACCAGCGTGCCGCCGTCGCGCGCCATCAGCGGGAACACGTGGCCGGGGGTGACGAGGTCGTCCGCGCCCTTGGCCGCGTCGATCGCAACCGAGATGGTGCGCGCGCGGTCGGCGGCAGAGATGCCTGTGGTGACGCCTTCCTTCGCCTCGATCGAGATCGTGAAGGCGGTCTGCATCGATTCCTTGTTGTTGCGGCTCATCGGCTGCAGGCCAAGGGTATCCACGCGATCCTTGGTCAGCGCGAGGCAAATGAGGCCGCGTCCGTACATGGCCATGAAGTTAATCGCCTGGGGCGTCGCCATCTGTGCGGGGATGATGAGATCGCCCTCGTTCTCGCGGTCCTCGTCATCGACAAGGATATACATGCGCCCGTTGCGCGCCTCGTCGATGATTTCCTCGATAGTGGCAAGCACCGGCCTGTCGGCATTGGCGGCGAGGAAGGCGTCGAGCTTTGTGAGGGTCTCGGCGGTGGGGTTCCAGCTATCCTCGGTGCAGTCCCGCAAGGTATTGGCGTGGAGCCCTGAGGCGCGCGCAAGGCCGGCGCGGGTCATGACGCCTGATGTGACGAGGTCGCGGACGCGTGTGATGAGCGATGTGTTCATACGCGCACGTTATCACATCAACGTGTGATAACAAGACCAAGATTGTCGCTGCGAATTCTAATGGAGGATGTTCAAGCGCGACAAGGTGCACGAGCACAAGTGCGGCATCGCAACTACAAAGACAAAAATGAAAGGGTGGTGGACACACTTGGGTTCGAACCAAGGACCCGCTGATTAAGAGTCAGCTGCTCTACCAACTGAGCTATGCGTCCATTCCGAACTGGCCGGAACACCGATCCGGGAGAGGCAAGGCCGTGTCCCGATTCGCGTGAGGCATCGCATTTAACGTGTCCGGCTGCGGTGGCAAGGGTCTAATGGCGACAAAACGCCGTCAGATTGCCCTTAGATCGACAACCCCCGGCGCGGAGCGGCGCGGTTCCAGCGGTCGACCATCATGAGGAGGCCGATGCAGATCATGTTCGTCATCATCGACGATCCCCCGTGGCTCATCCACGGCAGCGGAATGCCCTTGGCGGGCGCCATGCCCATCACCATCAGCAGGTTGATCGCGATGTAGAAGAAGATCGTCGCGGTGGCGCCGGCTGCAAGGAGCGAGGAGAAGCGGTCCTGCGCCTCGCTCGCGACATTCCAGCCCCAGCGCAGGATCAGTGTGTACATCACGAGCACGAAGATCCCGCCGACCAGCCCCCACTCCTCGGCCATTGAGGCAAATACGAAGTCGGTATGCGGCTCGGGCAGGTAGTTGAGGTGGCTCTGGGTGCCGTTGTTGAAGCCCTTGCCGAAGATCCCGCCCGATCCGATCGCGATCTTCGACTGGGCGATGTGATAGCCCGCGCCCAGCGGATCGTTCTCTGGATCGAGGAAGGTCGTCACCCGCGCGCGCTGGTAATCATGGAGCGCGAAGAAATAGATGAGCGGCAGCGCAGCAACTGCCCCTCCGCCCGCCAGCAGGAACCACCATAGGGGAAGCCCGGCGAGGAACATCACCACCACGGCCCCGAAGGCGATTGCGACCGAGGTGCCAAGATCGGGCTGAAGCAGGACAAGGCCGATAGGGAGGACGATCAGCATCCCCGACGGCAGAACCGAGCGCCACGAGCCGATCATGCCCGCGGGCAGTGTCTCGTAGAAGCGCGCCATTGCCAGCACCACGGCCGGCTTCATCAGCTCGGAAGGCTGGATGCGGATCGGCCCGAACTCGAGCCAGCGCTGGCTCCCGCCGCCAACCTGTCCGACGATCTCTACCGCGAGCAGCAGGAGAAGGACGCCGGTGTATGCGGGATAGGTCAGCAGCCGCACCGCATCGCGCGGGAGCGAAGCGATCATGCCGGCCATCACCGCAAAGACGAGGAAACGGATGAAGTGCGAAAGGGCATATGGCTGCATCGCCCCGCCGCCTGCCGAATAGAGCACCAGCCCGCCGAAGCCAGTCAGCAGTACAAGCGGGATCAGCATCTCCCAAGGGAGGCGGGCGATAGGGTCCGGGACGATCCCGCGTGCGCCAAGCGTGTTCATTGGCTGATCTCCGGGGCATGAGCGGGTGCAGGGGACGGGGCAGGCGCTGCCGGGGCGGCGGCTTGCGGCGCGGCGGCAGTGCCCGGGGGAGTACCTGACGGATTAGCCTCGGAACGCGGGGCGATGACCTGATCGGCGATCGCGTCGGTCTGAGTCGCGGCGCGGCGCGCCTCGGCTTCGACGCGGTCGAAAATCTCCTCGTCTCGGCGCGGCGGCCGGCTGACGCTTGCCCCGCGCGCTGCGGCATAGGCGGCATAGCGCGCCTCGAGCCGTTGCTGCGCGGTGCCGCCCCATCCCGCTTCGAGCGCGGAGAGCGCCTCGAGCCCCTTGGCCGGATCGAACAGGTAGGTCATCACGTCGCGTGCGATCGGATAGGCAGAGCCCGACCCGCCGCCATGCTCGATCACCACCGCCCCTGCGTAACGCGGGTTGTCATAGGGGGCGAAGAAGATGAACAGCCCGTGGTCGCGGTACTTCCAAGGTCCGGACTTGCCGTTCGAGATCGAGAGCGAGACGACCTGCGCAGTCCCCGTCTTGCCCGCCATCAGCGTGCCATCGATCGGCAAACGCGCGCGGCCCGCGGTACCGGGACCGTTGACGACGTCGCTCATCGCCTTCCGGACGTATTCGACCTGCTCAATGGGAAATTCGATGTTGTCGAAGCCCTTGGGTTTGGTGTCGAACGCCAGACGCGGCATCACATGGCGCCCCGTGGCAAGGCGCGAGGCCATCACCGCGAGCTGCAGGGGGCTGGAGAGCATGTAGCCCTGTCCGATGGTAGCGTTGACCGTGTCGAAGGCCTGCCACTCGCGCCCCCACTTCTTCATCTTCCACGCCGCATCGGGCACCGTGCCGAAGAACTGGCTGGTGACAGGGAGCGGAAATTCCTGCCCCATCCCGCAGCGCCGCGCCATCGCCGCGATCGGGTCCATGCCGACCCGCTGGGCCATCGAATAGAAATAGACGTCGCAGCTCTGGTATATGCCCTTGGCCATGTTGACCGAGCCGTGGCCGCGGCGGTTCCAGCACCCGAACACACGGTTGCCAACCCTCAGTCCCCCGCCGCAGAACACGGTTTCTTCCGGGTCGACCCCTGCCTGCATCAGCGCCATCGAGACCATCGGCTTGACCGTCGATCCGGGCGGGTAGAGGCCCTTGAGCACCTTGGTGCGCAGCTGCACGCGATCGTCGTCGCGCAGCATCGCATATTCCACCCCGCCGATCCCGTCGGAGAAGGAATTGGGGTCGAAGCTCGGCATCGAGGCCATGCACAAAAGGTCGCCGGAGCGGCAATCCATGATCACCACCGAGCCGCTTTCGAGGCCGATGCGGCGCGCGGCATAGTCCTGAAGCGGGCCGTCGATGGTGAGGCGCACTGGCTGGCCCTGCACGTCCTCGCGCGTCTCGAGATCGCGCACGATCCGGCCTGATGCGGTCACTTCGACCCGCCGCGCACCGGGTACGCCGCGCAACTCTTTCTCGAACTGGACCTCCAGACCGTCTTTGCCGATCTTGTAGCCAGGCGTGATAAGCAGCGGGTTGGGTTCCTTCTCGAACTCCTCGGCAGACGCCGGCCCGACATAGCCCACAAGGTGCCCGACGCTTGAAGCCGTCGGGTAAAAGCGCGAGAAGCCGCGCTGCGGCACGACGCCGGGAAACTCGGGCATGCGCACGCTGAGTGCCGCGAACTGCTCGTATCTAAGCCCGCTCGACACCTCGACCGGCTGAAACCCGCGCGCGGTCGCAACCTTGTCCTTGATGTCGGCGATGCGCGAAGGCTCGAGTGCAAGCAGCGCGCCAAGCCGGTCGATCGTCTCGTTGGCGTTCTGAAGACGCTCGGGGATGAGATCGACGCGAAAGTCCGCGCGGTTTGACGCGAGCGGCGCGCCGTCGCGGTCGAGAATCCAGCCCCGGCGCGGCGGAACCAAGGTGAGGTTGACCCGGTTGCTTTCGGATTCAAGGCGATACTTCTCGTTTTCCGCAATCGAGAGGTAGCCGAGCCGCAACGCCAGAAGCACGCCTAGGCCGCCCTGAAACGCGCCGATGACCACGGAGCGACGCTCGAACGTGCTGCGCAGGATCGAGGCGCTGATCATCCGTGGAGTGCGTCCCGGCCCATCGCCGAGGAACGGGATCTTCATCAGCTAAGCTTCCGCGCGCGGGCGAGCCGGAAGCGATCAAGTCCGGCAACCAGCCTCGCGATTATCGGATAGAGCAGCACCGACAGCAAGGCCTGCGGCAGCGCCACGAGGAGCATTTCCGGCGTCAGGCTCGCGCCGGAGACGAGCAACGAGACCAGCCAGTAGATGACGGCGATGGTGCTGGCGGTGAACCAGTCCTGCCAAAACCCGCGCCACGGAAAGCGTGTCTCGATAATCTCGATCACGATCATTGCCAGCGACCACAGCAGGATCGCGCTGCCGAAGGGTTGGCCGCTCACCAGATCGTCGAAAGCGCCAAGCGGTGCACCCGCCCAAAGCGGGAGCAGGCCGGGGCGCACCATTCTCCAGCCGAGCAGCATCAGGAAGCCGAAGGAGGGACTGAGCGGCATAAGATCGGCGATCAGCAGCACAGGCAGTAGCGAGCCGAGCATGATCGTGAGATAGGGCACGCTGCGCGCGCGCAGCGGCGAGGGCGCACGGTTGATGCGCTTGCCGTAAATGTCCGAACGGGCGCGGGGGTCAAGCAGCTCCATCAGTCCACCGTTTCAAGCGCGGCTGGCGAGGGGGTGGGCCTCGGCGAGGGGGGGGCCGAAGGTTTGGGGCTCGGCGGCTCGGCGGTCTCAAGGGCCTCGACCGCGGCGGCTTGGGCGATCGGCTCGACCGCGACATAATTAGTCGCGCCCGGCTCGGCGATCAGCTGCGCGATGCCGCCGTCGGGGGTGATCTTGGCAATCAGCGCGACCGCAACCCCGGCGCGGTAATACCCGCCCGCGCCGCTCGTCACCATCAGGTCGCCGACCTTCAGCGGATTTACCCCGAGATTGACGAGGCGGATCCGAAGCAGCCCGTCGCCGCGCCCTTCGGCAAAGGCAATCACGTTGTCTTTGGCGCGGCGCACCGGCAGCACGCTTTCGCTGTCGGTGAGCAGCAGCACGCGCGCCGAACCGCGCCCGGTCTCGAGCACCCGGCCGATCACCCCGCGCTCGGAGACCACCGGCATACCGGGTTGCACCCCGTCATTGGCGCCGGCGCTGATATAGGCGTGGCGCCGCACGCTGGTGGCGCTCGATCCGACAAGCCGCGCGACCGCGATCGGCTTGGCCTCGCCCTCGTTGAGCCCCAGAAGGCCCTTCAACCGCTGGTTCTCGGCCTTGACCGCATCGGCTTCGGCAAGGCGGATGCGGGCGATCTCCATCTCGCGCCGCAGCTCCGCGTTCTGCGTGCCGGCCTTGAAATAGCCTGCGATGCCCGCAAAAAGCCCCTGTGAACCCGCCCGCGTCACCGCGCCGACCTCGCCTGCGGGCGCGACAATGTCAGTCGCCGCACCGCGCAGCGGAGCAAAGGCGCCCGGCTGCCACAGCGACAGTGCCAGCAACGCGCACCCCAACACGGCTCCCCCGCCGGCCAGCAAGTAGCCGGTGAACAGCGAATACTGCGCCTTCTTCGAAAAGCCCGAGCGGCGCGACGAGGGGGGCGCCATGGCTTATAGTCCCTTCTGGCTTGCGTGCGTGTGGATCAGGCGGTCATCAGCACGCCGCGATAGATCGGATCTTCCATTGCCCGGCCCGTGCCGATGGCGACGCAGGTGAGCGGGTCCTCGGCGACCGAGACCGGAAGGCCGGTTTCCTCGCGAAGGTGCTCATCCAGGCGGCGGATCAGCGCGCCGCCGCCGGTGAGCACAATACCCTGATCGACGATGTCGGCCGCCAGTTCCGGAGCGGTGTTTTCAAGCGCGATACGCACGCCTTCAACGATCGCGCCGATCGGTTCACTCAGGGCCTCGGCGACATGCGCCTGGTTGATAGTGATTTCCTTGGGCACGCCGTTGACGAGGTCGCGGCCCTTCAGGGTGATGATCTCGCCGATGCCGTCCTCGGGGATCATGGCGATGCCGTAATCCTTCTTGATACGCTCGGCAGTGGCGTCGCCAATCAGCAGGTTGTGGTGGCGACGCACATAGGAGACGATCGCCTCGTCCATCTTGTCGCCGCCAGTGCGCACCGATGTGGTGTAGGCCAGACCGCGAAGCGAGAGCACGGCGACTTCGGTGGTGCCGCCGCCGATGTCGACGACCATGCTGCCGATCGGCTCGGTCACCGGCATGTCGGCGCCGATCGCCGCGGCCATCGGCTCAAGGAGCAGGTGAACATCAGAGGCGCCCGCGTTCGAGGCAGCGTCACGGATCGCGCGGCGTTCGACCGAGGTCGAGCCAGACGGCACGCAGATCACGATTTCCGGGTAGCGGAACATGCTCTTCTTGCCGTGCACCTTCTGGATGAAGTGCTTGATCATCTGCTCGGCGACTTCGATGTCGGCGATCACGCCGTCACGCAGGGGCCGGATCGCCTCGATGCTGTCCGGGGTCTTGCCCATCATCATCTTGGCATCATTGCCCACCGCCTTCACCCGGCGGATACCGTTGATGGTTTCGATCGCCACCACCGACGGCTCGTTGAGCACGATCCCCTGATCCTGAACGTAAACGAGCGTGTTGGCGGTTCCGAGATCGATCGCCATGTTTTGCGACCGGAATTTGAAGAGGTCGGACAGGAAGCTCATGGGTGATGGTGTTCCGGTAAAGGCGGGGCGGGGCTGCTGACCACATATGGGGGTGGCAGCAGCGGAAATCGACCCGGTTATGAAATGACAGTTGGCGCCTAGCGAATCCGCGCGCAAAAGGCCAAAATATTTGTCCACCGCCGAGCTGATTTCTTGTCGGTTCCCCTCGAAATAGCCTCCTCCCATCGCTAGCGTGCATGCAAATGCCGCAAATCCGCCGCCTCCCTTCCATCTTGGTCAACCGCATCGCTGCGGGCGAGGTGGTCGAGCGTCCGGCAGCCGCGCTCAAGGAGCTGGTCGAGAACGCTATCGACGCCGGCGCGCGGCGAATCGGGGTGGTGCTCGCGGAAGGTGGCCTTACGCGCATCGAGGTGGCCGACGACGGCTGCGGAATGGGGCCCGAGGGCCTCGCATTGGCGCTCGAACGCCATGCCACCTCAAAACTCCCCGATTCGCTGATCGGCCCGGAAGGCGCGATTGAGCTTGTGACCACGCTAGGCTTCCGCGGCGAGGCACTGCCGAGCATCGCCAGCGTCGCGCGCCTCACCATCGAGAGCCGCGAGGGCGGTGCCAAAGAAGGCTGGCGCCGCGTGGTCGATCACGGCGCTCTCGTCACCGACGAGCCCGCCGCGCTCCCGCCCGGCACGCGGGTGCGGGTGGAGGAACTGTTCGCCAAGGTGCCCGCTCGCCGCAAGTTCCTGCGTTCGGCCCGCAGCGAGTATGCCGCCTGTCTGGACGTGGTGCGCCGCCTCGCGATGGCGCGGCCTGACATCGCCTTCACGCTCGAGACGGTGGGCGAGGGGGGCAAGCGCACGGTCCTGTCCCTGCAAGCGGACGAGGAGTTGGCCACCCGCGTCGCCCGGATCATCTCCCACGATCTGAAGGACAACTCGGTCGCCATCGAACTGGTGCGCGAGACGCCGCACGGCATGATGCGCCTTACCGGTGTGGCGGGCCTGCCCACGTGGAACCGCGGCGTCGCCGATCACCAATACCTGTTCGTCAACGGCCGCCCGGTGAAGGACCGGTTGTTGGTCGGCGCGGTGCGCGGTGCCTATGCCGACATGCTCGCGAGGGACCGCCACGCGGTACTCGCGCTGTTCCTCGACCTGCCGCCGCAGGATGTCGATGTGAACGTGCACCCGGCCAAGACCGAAGTGCGGTTCCGGGATTCGGCGGCGGTGCGGGGGTTTATCGTCAGCGGCTTGCGGCAGGCGCTGGCGACGGGTGACAGGCGGAGCGCGCAGGGGCCAGATCGCGGGGCGATGCAGAGGTGGCAGGCCGAGCCCCTTACTTCTTCTCCCTTCCCCTCGGGGGAAGGGCCGGGGATGGGGGATCTGCCCTATCCCGCATGGCCCAGTTTGCCCCTCCCCAACCCCTCCCCGGGCGGGGAGGGGCTATTGCTGCGCGAGGCTTCACTGGCGTGGTCTCAGCCCCAAGGCCGCGCAGAGGAAGCCACTCCGCTTCCGGCGGAGGCGCAAGCCTACCCCCTCGGCATCGCGCGCGGGCAGGTCGCCAACACCTATATCGTCGCCGAAGCCGCCGATGGCCTCGTGCTGGTCGATCAGCACGCGGCGCATGAGCGCCTCGTCCTAGAACGTCTGCGCGCCGCGGGAGCGGACGAGGGCGTGCGCAGATCGCAGGCGCTGCTGGTCCCCGATGTGGTCGAAATGGACGAGGTCGATTGCGACCGGCTTGAAGACGCCGCCGAGGGCCTAGCGCGCTACGGCCTCGTCATCGATCGCTTCGGGCCTTCCGCGATGCTGGTCCGGGCGCTTCCCGCGGTGCTTCCTAAGGCCGACAGCGCAGCCCTGCTGCGCGACCTCGCCGACGATATCGCCAAACACGGCAAGCAGGAAGACAGCGGCGCGCTACTGCTGGCCGAACGGCTTGAACTGGTGCTGGCGACGATTGCCTGCCACGGATCGGTCCGCGCGGGGCGCACGCTCAGTGTGGCGGAGATGAACGCGCTGCTGCGCGAGATGGAAGCGACGCCGCGCTCAGGCCAGTGCAATCATGGCAGGCCGACGTGGGTGAAGCTGAGCATGGAGGATGTCGAGAAGCTGTTCGGGCGGCACTAAAAATAGTTGGCCTTAAAGCGCGCCACAAACTAGCCGAAGCAAAGGGTTCGTAGCTTGGGAAGCGTATGCGGTACGCGGAATAATGGGGGCGTAATGGCCGGTGGCGACGATTTCGAGTATGCCAAGAGCGTAAACGAGCAAGCGATCAATTCTTCGAACGTAGCGATGCGCTCCCTCCTGCTGATCAATGGTGGCTCAGACGTTGCGCTGCTTGCTTTCGTTGGAAGCATATCGTCAAGCGACAGCGTAGATTTTTCTAAGGTGATTTTTGCCTTGAGTGAACCTCTCCTGCTCTTCGGGTGGGGAGTAGCTCTATCCGTCATCGCGATGATGTTTGCTTATTTCACTAATTATTCCACGGTAGGGCACACGTTCGCTGAAGCAGGCTCGACCGAGGAGAAGGTTTACGCCTTCGTGAAGGGAGCTTGTCACCTCATTACCGTGGTCACAGCCTTTGCGTCTCTTTCGCTATTCTTGTGGGGCATTTATGAGGTCAGGGAAGCTGTCGTTTTGATCGCTCGATAAGGCGCAAGCACTTCGAGGGTCGCAGGCCCTGCGATTTTCGGGTGGTGATCGCCTACTTCAGCGCCCCCCGCACATCAGCAAGCTTCCCATCAGCGTCCGCGTCCTCCGGCAACCCCAGCGCCGCGCGAAGCAGCGCGGCCACCGCGACGTTGTCGAACACCTCGAGCTTTACGCCCCGCGCAAACGCAGGCCCTTGGGCGATGAACAGCGCCAGCATCTCGAGATCGGCGTTGTCGTAGCCGTGCGCGCCGCCCTTGACCGGGTAAATCGGCGGACCCGAAAGGATCGTCCATCCGGCCTCGGCGATGCAGATGATCGCCGCGACGCGCGGGTTGCTGCCCCAGTGGAGGCGCTCGGGCAGGTCTTCCTTGCGCGTGCAGGTCATGTGCTCGTGCTGCACCAGCAGCGCCTGTGCCACACGCTCGTCGGTGCCGGTGACGGGCTCTATCGCCGCGTAAGGGCCGGTTTCCACCGCGATGTAGCTCGGGCGGTCGATCAGCGTGTCGAGCTGGATTACCCGCGCATCGTCGGTGGCGCGCATGCCGTGATCCGCGACGATCACGAGATTGAGCGGCACGCCCAGCTTCGCCGCGCCGTCGACCAGTTCGCCGATCCGCGCATCGACTTCGGCGAGCGCCGCGTTCACCTCCTCGCTGTCGGGGCCGAAGCGGTGTCCGGCGGTGTCGACCGTGTCGAAATAGATTGTGGCAAAGCCCGGGCGGTTCGCGGCGGGCCGCCGCAGCCAGTCGATGAGTGTGTTGACCCGCTGCACACTTCCGATGTTCTGGTCATAGCGCAGCCAGTCGCTTGGGCGCGTGGTGCCGTAGGCGACCTCGCTGCCGGGCCAGAACATCGTCGCGGTGCGAATTCCGGCGCGCTCGGCGGTGATCCAGACCGGCTCGGCCTCGCTCCACCAGAAGGGGTCGAGGGCTTGGCTCGCATTGCCCATGCTGAACATGACGCCCGGGCGGCGCGGGTCGATCATCGAATTGGCAACAATCCCGTTGCGGTCGGGCCGCTTGCCGGTCGCGATCGCGTAGTGGTTGGGGAAGGTCTTGGTCGGGAAGCTGGGGCGCATCGCACCCGTAGCGCCCTCCTTCGCGAGCGCGGCAAGGCGCGGTGTGACGCCGCGATCGAGATAGTCGGCGCGGAAGCCGTCGATGCCGACCAGCACGGTTACGGGGCGCTGGGCCTCCTTCGCCGAGGCGGCGAATGGGGTGAGGACGAGGGCGGCAATAAGCAGGATCAGTCGCATAGATCTAACCTTAAGTGCGTTGGACGACAGCCGCGAGACAGCCTCAGACGTTGAACTTGAAGAGCAGCACGTCCCCGTCCTGCACCACGTATTCCTTGCCTTCCTGCCGCAGCTTGCCCGCTTCCTTCGCGCCCGCTTCGCCGCCGAGGGTGACGTAGTCATCGTAAGCGATGGTCTCGGCGCGGATGAAGCCGCGTTCGAAGTCGGAGTGGATCTCGCCTGCCGCCTGCGGAGCCCTCGCGCCCGCCGGGAAGGTCCAGGCGCGCGATTCCTTGGGGCCGGCGGTGAAGAAGGTCTTGAGGCCCAGCAGCTTGAACCCGGCACGGATCACGCGGGCGAGGCCGCTTTCGGTAAGGCCGAGGGCTTCAAGGAATTCGCCCCGGTCTTCCACCGGCATCGTCACCAGATCAGCCTCGATCGCGGCTGAAACCACGACAGCCTCGGCGCCCTCGGCCGCGGCCTTGGCGAAGACCTTGGCGGAAAGGTCGTTGCCGGTCGCCGCGTCTTCCTCGGCGACGTTGCAGACGTAGAGCACGGGCTTGGCGGTGAGGAGCTGAGCCTGCTTGAAGAGTCGGTCCTCCTCCTCGTCGCCCGGCACGGTGAGGCGCGCGGGCTTGCCTTCGCGAAGCAGTTCGAGCGCCTGGCCCAGCACGCTGGCCATCGCCTTGGCTTCCTTGTCGCCCGCCGCGCCGCGCTTGGCCGCAGCCGGCACGCGCTTTTCGAGGCTTTCGAGGTCGGACAGCATCAGTTCGGTCTCAACCACCTCGGCGTCGGCGATGGGGTCGACTTTGTTGGCGACGTGCTGGATGTCGTCATCCTCAAAGCAGCGCAGCACGTGGACGATCGCATCGACCTCGCGGATGTTGCCGAGGAACTGGTTGCCGAGTCCTTCGCCCTTGCTCGCGCCCTTCACGAGACCGGCGATGTCGACGAAGCCCAATTGTGTCTCGATGATCTTGGCGCTTTTGGCGATCGCCGAAATCTTCTGGAGGCGCTCGTCAGGGACGGCGACCTGGCCGACATTGGGCTCGATCGTGCAGAAGGGATAGTTCGCCGCCTGCGCCGCCTGCGTCTCGGTGAGCGCATTGAACAAGGTGGACTTGCCGACGTTCGGCAGGCCGACGATCCCGCAACGGAAACCCATGATGATTGTCTCTTGGCTATGGCTGGAAAGGGTGGGGCTGGAAAGCGCTCGCTCTTAGCGCCGGTTGGCTCGCATGACCAGTGGGGTGGCAGACTGTGCTCAGGCGAGGCCGCTGCGCGCTCGCCAATCTTCAAGCGCGCGGGGCGTGCGCAAGCGGATCACCTTGCCGGCATAATTCGCCAGCTTCGCCTCGGTGCGAACGCGCGGGCCGCTATTCCACATCATCACATACCAGAAAAATGCGGCGTTGAAGCGCTCGGGGCAGCCTTCGGGCATGTCGGGGCGCGATTGGCCGCGGTGTTTGGCGATGCGCCGGATCAGCCGCCACAGGCACAGCTGGATCGGGAAATCGAGATAGATCACCGTGTCTGCCCGCTCGAGCCGGGGGACGAGGGTGCTGCCATAGTTACCTTCGATCAGCCACGCGTCTTCAGCGACAGCCTCGGCAAGGCGCGCGTTGAGCTCCGCCTTCTCTGTCTCCACCCAACCTGCCTGCCAGCCAAGCTGGTCCATGTGGACGAGCGGCAGGCCCATGCGCGGCGCAAGTTCGCGGGCGAGGGTGCTCTTACCCGAACCACAGGGGCCGATGATGAGGACGCGGCGCATGGGGCGTCAGCCCTGCATCCTGAGCGCCACGTCGTTCATGAAGCGCACGTCGTCGCTCTTCGCGAGCCACTCCGCTTCCGCGCCGATCGCGCCGAGCATTTCGGCAAGATCATCCTGCTCGTCCTTGGCGAAGTTGCCGAGCACGTGGCCGGTCACCCGGTCC
>JANNWO010000188.1:0-7673 GCA_031408395.1 Sphingomonadales bacterium
CGTTGGCAGCGCTGGCGGTGATGATCGGGATCCTGTTCCTGCCGACCGGCCTGATGGATTACAAATGGGTCTTTGCCCTTGTCGAGCTACTGCTGCTCGCCGGCATTCTGGTCATGACCGCGGCGGGGTCGCGGCTGGGCTGGCACCGGCGCTGGTTCGCCATGCGGCGCGTTGCCGAATATCTACGCCATGCGCCCTCGCTGCTTCTGCTCGGGGTAACGCGGCCCACCGGGCGCTGGCCCCGCAGCGACCGGGCAGAGTGGCCCGAACATTTCGCCCGTCACGCGCTGCGCGATGTCGGCCTGCCGCAGGTGGCGGTGACGAAGGACTATCTGCGCAGCGGCCTTGCAGGCGTGGTGCTGCCGCATGTCATTGCGCAGGCCGCCTATCATGTGTGCAAGGCGGACAGGCTCAAGACCGTCCACCACCGCATCGACAAGGTCGCCGAGACCTGCTTTGCGCTCGCGGTCGCGTCAGTGGCGGCCTATCTCGGGCTCAAGGGGCTGGGGATGGCGGGCCTCGTCCCCAAGCACCTTGCCGGCGACCTTTCGCCTGTCTTCACCTTCTGCGGGGTCGCCTTCCCGACGCTGGGCGCGAACCTTTCGGGCATCCGCTATTTCGGCGATTTCGAACGCTTCGCGGCGATATCGCGCGTGGCCGCCGAGAAGCTGTGGGCGATCGGGGAGCGCATCGAACTGTTGCTGTCAGGCGATGCGCACGCGCTCACCTATGCCGCCGCCGCCGACCTGATCCACGCGCTCGACGAGGCAGTGGTCGAGGAAATCGCGAGCTGGCAGGCGGTGTTCGGCGCCAAGCATCTGGCGCTGCCCGCATAACGCCGCGGTGCACGCACCGCGGCTGAGCCCGAGCGGCGCTTGAGCCCTTCCAGCGCGTGATGCGTCAGCATCTTAGCGCGCTGGAAAAATCCTTAATACCCGCTCGCCTGCCCGTCCTTGCGCATCTCGGTCGCGCCGGTGTAGACGCCGGTGACGGGGTCGCGGACGATCGCCTGATAGCCTCCGAACGGAATGCCGGTGCTCTCGACCTCGACCACGTGGCCCATCGCCCGCAGCGCCTCGACCGTCGCGGCCGGGATGCCCGGTTCGACCTGCAGCACGCCGAGCATGTCGATGGGCGCGGTGTCGGCGGGGCTGCCCGCCAGCGCATCGGTCGGCTGGCGCCCGCCATCATGGTGGATGCGCGCCGCATCGCCCGCTTCCTGCAGGTTCATCCCGTAGTCGGCGAGGTTGATCAGCACCTGCACATGGCCCTGCGGCTGCATCCCGCCGCCCATCAGCCCGAAGCTCATCCACGGCTTGCCGTCCTTCATCACGAAGGCGGGGATGATCGTCTGGAAGGGCCGCTTGGCGGGGGCATAGGCGTTGGGGTGCGCGGGATCGAGGCTGTAGAGCTCGCCCCGGTCCTGGAACATGAAGCCGAGGCCATCGGCCACCAACCCGCCGCCCATGCCGCGATAATTCGACTGGATGAGGCTGACCATCATCCCGTCCTTGTCGGCGACGGTGAAGTAGGTGGTGTCGCCCGGGCCTTCGAGCTTGGGAGCGATCAGCGCGCCGGGCGTGAAGGCGGGGGTGGCGCGCAGCGGATCGATCAGAGCGAAGCGCTGCTTGCCGTATTCGTCGGTTAACAACTCGGCGGGCGTCGCCGCGAAGTCCGGATCGGCATAGAACCGCGCCGCATCCTCGAAGGCGAGGCGCTTGGCCTCGGTGATGTAGTGCAGTACCTCTGGCGAGCCGCGCTCCCACTGGGCAAGGTCGACATATTTGAGGATGTTGACCATCTGCAGCGCCGCAAAGCCCTGCGAGTTCGGCGGCAGTTCGCACAGCTCGTAGCCCTTGCGATACGCCGCGCAGGCGACCTCGACCCATTCGCTGTCATGCGCGGCGAAATCGGCGAGGGTGAAGGCGCTGCCCTGCTTTTGCAGGTAGCTCACCATCACCTTGGTGAGCGGCCCTTTGTAGAAGGCGTCGCGCCCGCCTTTCGCGATCGCCTCCAGCGTGCCCGCAAGATCAGGGTTGCGGAACATCTCGCCCGGCCTCGGCGCGCGGCCATCCTTGAAATAGGTCGCACGCGCGTTGGCGAATTCGAACGGCGTGCGCTTGGCCTGCGCCTCGTAGTTCTTCAGCCCGCGCGCCATATACATCGCGATCACCGGGGCGACCGGGTGACCTTCGCGGGCGTAGCGGATCGCGGGGCTGAGCACCTGATCCATCGGCAGCTTGCCGAAGCGTTCGTGGAGATCGAACCACGCGTCGACCGTGCCGGGGATGGTGATGGGCAGCGGGCCGACCGGCGGCAAGCTGGTCGCGCCTGCGGGGAGCTTGGCCTTCAGCTGTTCCAAAGTCTGGCCGGCTGGGCTGCGGCCCGATCCATTGATGCCGACCAGTTCGCCGGTCTTCGGGTCCCAGACGATCGCGAACAGATCGCCGCCGATACCGTTGCCGGTAGGCTCCATCAGGCCGAGCGCGGCGTTGGCGGCAATCGCTGCATCGACCGCCGAACCGCCCGCCTTGAGGATATCGAGCGCGATCTGCGTGGCGAGCGGCTGCGCGGTGGCGGCCATGCCGTGCGGGGCGATGACCGGGCTGCGGCTCCAGGGTGCGCCAACCGGCCGCGCCCCGCCGCCGATCCCTTGGGTGGCCTCGGGGCGCGTATCGGCGGGGGTGGGGGCGGTATCCTGCGCCGCAATGGGCGCGGCTGCGAGGGTGGCTCCGGCGAGGAGCAGGGCGTTGAGCTTGAGCATGGCGCTCACCCTAAGCCCCGATCCGCGCCGTGCAAGAGTGGGGTAAGCTCACCCCAGCAGCATCATGTTCATCATCCGCCCGGGCACCGCGAAGGCGGCAAGGCCGGGGAGCATCAGCGCCAGCAAGTAGGTGCGCACCAGATGGTTCTTGTGCGCCTTGATGTTCCCGGCCCGCGCGGTCGACATCACCTTCCAGGCGGCGTGGAAAGTCAGCGGCACGAACAGGTGGATCCAGCTGAAGCTGCCGCTGGTCTGGATGAAGATCGCGGTCGTGGCGGTGAGCAGCATCAGCGCCAGCCACACCTTGCCCAATTGCTTGTGCATCGGCGTGCCCTTCCTGGCGAGCAGCAGCCAGCCGCCCAGCGGAATGGTCGGCAGCACAGCGGCGACGTGGATGATGATCGGCAGCTTGGCATAGGCCTCGATCCCCTCGACCATGCCGAGCGCCGCCTTGCCTAGTGCCACCACAATCGCGAAGCTCATGGTAAAGCAGGCGAGGCTGATCGCGGTGCGGGTGGCCGGGCCGATGTCGAAACTAGCAGCGGCCTTGGGGGCGGTGGCGGCGCGGCGGGCGGCGAAGGGCAGGGTGATGGCGTTCATGTCGGGTGTCCTCGGATCGGTGCGTGGTTGCTGAGACCGGTGTGCCCCCGCCCCGTTCGCGGGCAATCGCACTTGCGCAAATGGCGCGGGAGTTACGCGAAATGCCGGGGCACGGGCCATGCTTGCCACTTTACGAAGCGCCAATGGGCAGTCAGTTATGTAGCATGACCTCTCAGCCCGCATCGCCGCGCCACGCTCTTGCGCGCCGGATCATCATCGATCTGGCAGCGATGACCGTGATCGGCGTGTTCCTCGCCATTACTGGCCCGTTCGGAAGTATTGGCGCCCCGCTGGCCGAGCGGCTGGTGACGTGGATCGGCTTCGCGTGGCTCGGCTATGCCTGCTACCGCCCTATGCAGACAGTGGTGAACTGGGGGACGCGGGTGCTTGCCTTGCCGCGCTGGAGCATGCTGGCGGCGACCTGTCTGGTGGGGACAGTGCCGATGACAATCGCTGTGCTGGCGATCAACCGGGAGCCGTTCGGTACGCTGGGCTGGCCCGGGCTCGAGGTGGTGATGGGCACCTATTTCTCGGTGCTGGTGATCGGCGGTGCGATAACGGTGCTGTTCAATCTCGTGCAGGGCCCGCGCGGGCCGGAGCCTTTTGCGGCTCCGCCTCTGACTGCTGGCGTTCCGGCGCTTGACCGGCTTGTGGCCCCCGCGCCCGCGCCCGCCCCCGCCCCCGCTCCGGTACCGTCCAATCCGCTACTGGATCAGCTTCCCGCTGAACTGGGCAGCGATATCGTCGCGCTAGAGATGGAGGACCACTATGTCCGCGTCCACACGGTGCTGGGATCGGCACTGGTGCTGATGCGGCTTCGCGATGCGATGGTGCTGGTGGCCGAGACCGAGGGGATGCAGGTGCACCGCAGCTGGTGGGTGGCGCGCGGCGCGGTCGAGGACGTGCTGCGCGACGGGCGCAATCTGCGGCTGAAGCTGCCGCGCGGGATCGAAGCGCCGGTGGCCCGCGCCAACACAGCGGCCCTGCGCGACGCCCGCTGGATCTAGGCCTTGGGTAGCGCCCGGAACACGCACCAGGCGAACGCCTGCGGGCTTTCCCACGGGGTCAGATGTTCCTCGCGCCAGCTGGCTTCCAACGAAAATTCCGCCCTCAGCGTGGCGGCCAGCTTGTCCGCGTCATAGCGTTCCACCTTCAGCCCGCTGCACTTTTCCGGGCCGTCGAGCGCAAAGGTGGCAAAAATCGCTAGCCCGCCCGGTTCCAGACCGGCGCGCAATGCCCTGAGATAGGCAGCGCGCTGATCCGGCTCGGTCAGGAAATGGAACACGGCTCGGTCGTGCCAGATGGCGTAGCGGCGCGGCGGCTGCCAAGTGGTGATATCGGCCACCTGCCAGCTGACCGCCGCCGCAGCCTCCTCCAGCCGCAACTGCGCTGCTGCCAGCGCCGGAGCGGCAATGTCCAGCACGGTCACATCGCGCCAGCCGCGCAACAACAGAGCGTCCACCAGCGTCGACGCGCCGCCGCCAATGTCGATCAGCGATTGCGTAGGCTGGGCCCCGAACCGGTCAAGCGCCGCAAGCGAAGGTGAGGGCGTCGCCTGAAACCAGCTGACTTCGCCGGGCTGTTTATCGGTATAGACCTTGCGCCAATGATCGAGTCTTTCGGTGGGCATGATCGTTCCTCTCTCCAGCGAGTAGCCTAAGCAAAAAGGCCCCCGGTGTCGCCACCGGAGGCCTCTTGTCGTTCAGTCTAGCGCGGCTCAGGCGTGGTATTTGGCCCAGGTCACGTCGAAGCGGTCGGCGTTCATCACCTTGTTCCAGGCCGAGATGAAGTCGCGCACGAACTTGGCTTCGTTGCCGCTCTCGGCATAGACTTCGGCCTGCGCGCGCAGCTGCGAGTTCGATCCGAACACGAGATCGGTGCGGGTTGCGCGCCACTTCTCGGCGCCCGTGGCACGGTCGACGCCGACATATTCCTCGTCCCCGCTCTCGTCCACGGGCGACCAGCGGGTCCCCATGTCGAGGAGGTTGCGGAAGAAGTCCGGCGTGAGCTTGCCCGGGGTGTCGGTCAGCACGCCGATGCGGTGGCCGTGATGCGCGTGGTCGCTCACCGCGCCCA
Source organism: Sphingomonadales bacterium (assembly GCA_031408395.1). Classification (GTDB taxonomy): domain Bacteria; phylum Pseudomonadota; class Alphaproteobacteria; order Sphingomonadales; family Sphingomonadaceae; genus Erythrobacter. The sequence goes on from JANNWO010000188.1 coordinate 5,441, forward strand.
AGGCCCGAAGCCCGCCGACCAGCACCGCGAGTTCGGGAATCGACAGGCCGAGCAGATGCGCCCGGTCGATCATCATCTCCTCGGTGCGGACCTGCGCCTTGGTCTTGAGGTAGTTGCGGAAGCCATCGGCAAACGGCTCCATCGGCTCGAAGCTTGCCGCGTCGGTGTGTTCGTCTGTGGCATCGCCGCGCCCGCCCATGAACGGCACGGTCACGTCATGCCCGGCATCGCGCGCCGCCTTCTGGACCGCTGCCGCGCCGGCGAGCACGATCGCATCGGCCATGCTGAGGCTGCCGCGATGCGCGTTAATGGTATCCAGTACCTTGCCGAGCTCTGCCGGATCGTTGACCGCCCAGCTGCGCTGCGGTTCGAGCCGGATGCGCGCGCCGTTCGCCCCGCCGCGGTTGTCGGAGTTGCGGTAGGTTGAGGCCGAAGCCCAGGCCGCCTTGACCAGCTCCCGCACGCTCAGACCGCTGCCGATGATCGCCGCCTTGAAGCGGGCGACTTCGGCATCCGACGGCGTTGTGCCCGCCGGAACCGGGTCCATCCAGATCAGCGTTTCTGCGGGGACTTCCGGCCCCATGTAGCGCACCTTCGGCCCCATATCGCGGTGGCACAGCTTGAACCACGCGCGGGCGAAGGCGTCGTCAAGATCCGCCGGGTTGGCGAGGAAGCGTTCGGAAATCTTGCGATATTCCGGGTCCATCTTCAGCGCCATATCGGCGGTGGTCATCATCGTCGGCACGCGCTTGCTGGGGTCGCGCGCGTCTGGGGCCAGATCTTCGAAATCCGGGTTGATCGGCTGCCACTGTTGCGCGCCCGCAGGGCTGTGCACCAGTTCGAAGTCATACTTGAACAGCAGGCGGAAGTAATCGTGGCTCCAGGCGGTCGGATTATTCGACCAACTGCCTTCGATCCCCGAGGTAGTGATGTTGCCGGCCGCAATTTCGTCGGCGTCATTGAGCCAGCCGAAGCCTTGCAGGTGCAGGTCTTCGCTTTCGGGCGATCCGCCAAAGGTATCCGCCGGGTGCGCGCCGTGCGCCTTGCCGAAGGCGTGGCCGCCAGCGGTGAGCGCGACGGTTTCTTCGTCGTTCATCGCCATCCGGGCGAAAGTTTCGCGCATGTCACGCGCGCTTTCGAGCGGATCGGGATTGCCGCCCGGGCCTTCGGGATTGACGTAAATCAGCCCCATCTGGATCGCGGCGAGCGGATTTTCGAGCGCCATGCCTTCCTTGGGCTGGATACGGGTCGCAACGCCTTCGTTGACCCACTGTTCTTCGGTGCCCCAGTAGACCGACTCAGGCTCGAACACGTCCGCGCGGCCGCCGCCGAAGCCGAACACCGGCCCGCCCATAGATTCAATAGCGACATTGCCAGTCAAGATGAACAGGTCAGCCCAGCTGATGTTACGGCCATACTTCTGCTTGATCGGCCACAGCAGGCGCCGGGCCTTGTCGAGGTTGCCGTTATCGGGCCAGGAATTGAGCGGGGCGAACCGCTGCTGGCCCGAGCCTGCACCGCCGCGCCCGTCACCGGTGCGATAGGTGCCTGCGGCGTGCCACGACATACGGATGAAAAACGGACCATAATGCCCGTAGTCAGCGGGCCACCACGGCTGGTCATCGGTCATCAACGCGGTGAGATCGGCCTTGAGCGCGGCGTAATCGAGGGTGTTGAACGCCTCGGCGTAATCGAAATCCTCGCCGTAGGGATTGGCGGTTTTGCCCTGCTCGGTCAGAATGTCGAGCTGCATGGCCTGCGGCCACCAGTCGCGGTTGGTGCGGCCCAGCAGGCTGCGCATCACGCTGGTGCCGTCAAACGGGCAACCGCCGCTCATCTCTCCGGTCTTTGCGTCCATGATTGTCTCTCCTCTAGGGTCCAGACTCGCCTGTGAGCGTAGCCTATGCGAGGAGAATGACGCTTTCGGGATGGAGCGTCCAATCGATTAATACGCGTATTTTGATTGAGTGAGGCGATTAGTGGGGCGGCCGCGATGAAACGACAACGGGCTCCCTATGGGGAGCCCGCAAGGCCGCCAAATGGTTTGGGCGCCCGCCCGCAGCGACGGGGCCATGAGGCCCCATGAGCGAGGAAGCGGGGGCCACGAAGGCAGCGGACTCACCCAAGAGGAAAGCCGACAGGCGTTCAATCGTCCGATCCGGATTCGACGTCAGCTCCTCGTAGCGCACAAAGGCGACCCGCTCGGGGGAGCCACGCTGAACGCGGTGGGCCG
>JANNWO010000189.1:0-7745 GCA_031408395.1 Sphingomonadales bacterium
GCAGTGCCGGTGAGCCGGGCTTTGCCGGTGCATCGCGCAATGGCCAGTGCCGGGTCTACATCAACAACATCACCGCCGTGACCTCGGATGAACTTCAGGAACAGGCCTTCAATAAGCTTGATGCAATCGTCAAGCGCGCCGGCGGTGCCGAAGCGCTGATGGAGGATCCGGAGAATATCCCGCAGGTGCACATTCGCGGCGACGTCAACGCTCCGTGGCAGTGCGTGGCGGGCGCGATCTACAACATCCAGCGCGCTGGCTATCCGATTGTCGGGTTCATCTCGAACCCCGTCGATCCGAACGGCTGACGTCCAAGCGAACTTAAGGAGTAACTGACATGGGTATGGCTGGAGGCAAGCTTGACGGCGAGCCGATGATGGAAATGAACATGACGCCGCTGATCGACGTTTTGCTCGTTCTGCTGATCATGTTCATCATCACCATCCCGGTGGCCAACAACTCGGTCGACATCGATCTGCCGACGCCTACGCCGCCGACCAATCCGCCGCCGATCGATCCGGTCAAGAACAAGGTGGTGCTGACCAACGGTGATCAGATCCTGTGGAATGGCGCGCCGCTGACCGAATCCGAATTGGTCTCGACCTTGCAGACCTCGCTCAAGCTCGTTCCCGAGCCCGAACTGCAGTTCGAGCCCGAGCCGCTGGCCAGCTACGAGCTGTCCGCCAACGTGCTGCGCGACATCAAGGGATCGGGCGTCACGAAGTTCGGCTTCGTCGGCAACGACAAGTACCGCAATTTCGGCAAGTGATAGCCCGCGTCTAGCGGGCTCCAGGGGTGCCTTAGGGTACGTTTAGACCCCGGTTAGACCGGTTTAGAGGGGGCGCTGCGAGGTTTCGCGGCGCCCTTTTTGCTTGTGGGGCCCAATGTTTCACGTGAAACATTCCGGGAACGGAGCGTCCCGCTAATCCCCCTCAGGCGGCTCGTCCGGCCGCATCGCGGCCGCAATCAGGCCTTCGGCTTCTAGCAGCAGCTCGTCATCCACCGCCCCCTGCGGCACGGCTTCCCGCCCGATCATCGTCATCACCGGCACGGCCAGCGGCGAAACCCGGTCGAGGGTCACATGCACCAGCTCGGCCCCGGCACGTTCGAGCAGGTCGCCAAGCCGGCCCACATCAGTCATCCGCGCCCGCGCATCGGCCCAAGCTGCCTCGATAAGTATGTGATCGGGCTCGTATTTCCGCAGCACGTCGTAGATCAGGTCGGTCGAGAAGGTGACCTGTTTGCCGGTCTTCTTTTGCCCCGGATGCTGGCGCTCCACCAGCCCGCTGATCACCGCCACCTCCCTGAAGGCGCGGCGCAGCAGATGGCTTTCAGTGACCCACTCGGCAAACTCGTCGGTCAGAATATCGGGCGATAACAGCGGCGCAGGATCGGTGACAGGCTTCAATCCCCATACCGCGAGGCAATAGTCATTGGCCACGAACCCGCCGGGCAGCAGGCCCCTGTCCTCCATCCGCCGGGTGATGAGCATCCCCAGCGACTGGTTCGCGTTCCAGCCCTCGAAGGTGTAATAGGCGGTGTAGTGCTTGCCCCCGTGCGGGAAGCTCTCGACCAGCAGCTCGCCCGGTGCAGGAAGCCGCGAGCGGTAATCCTGCATTTCCAGCCATTCACGCACGTCATCGGGGAAGCGCCCCCACCCCGCGCGGTCTGCAAGCAGCGCCTGCACGCGAGTGGAAAGGTGCGTCGTCAGCGGCAGCCGCAGCCCGCCGTAGCTGGGGATGGTGGCGGATTTCTTGGCCGCGCGGACCACCACGTCCATGTCCTTCACACCCTCGACCTCGAGGCTCATGCCGGCAAAGAAGAAGGTGTCGCCCGGCGAAAGCTGCGCGGCGAAACGCTCCTCGACCTTGCCGAGGCTGCGGCCGTTCTTGAAGCGCACGGTGAGCATTTCGGAATCGACGATGATCCCCGCGTTCATCCGGTGGCGCTGCGCCTGGCTGGGGTGCGAGAGCCGCCAGACCCCTGATTTGTCTCGCACAATCCGCTGGAACCGGTCATAGGCCTTTAGCGCATATCCCCCGTTCGAGACGAAGCTCAGCACCCGGGCAAGGGTCTCTGCATCCACCCAGCTATATGCAATGCTGCTGCGGACTTCGGTGAGCAAGGCCTCCTCGTGGAACGGCGCGGCACAGGCGCAGGCCATCACGTGCTGGGCGAGTACGTCGAGACTGCCGGGGCGGAACGGATCGCCATCGCGCTGGCCTTCGTCGACGGCTTCCTTGGCGGCAATCGCCTCGAGGAATTCGAAGCGGTTGCCCGGCACCAGCACCGCGCGGCTCGGGGTATCGAGCCGGTGCCCCGCCCGCCCGATCCGCTGGAGCAGCCGCGAGGAACCCTTGGGCGCGCCCATCTGCACGACGAGGTCGATGTCACCCCAGTCGACGCCGAGATCGAGGCTGGCGGTGCACACCAGCGCGCGCAATTCGCCGCGCGCCATCGCCTCCTCCACCTTGCGCCGCGCCTCGGTGGAGAGGCTGCCGTGGTGGATGCCGATGGGCAGGTGATCCTCGTTCACTTCCCACAGACACTGGAAGATGAACTCAGCGAGAAACCGCGTGTTGGTAAAGACCAGCGTGGTGCGGTTGGCCTTTATCGCTTCGTAGAGCTGCGGCACCGCCCAGCGCCCGGCGTGCCCGCCCCACGGGACGCGCTCCTCGATGGGCAGCAGGATCTCGACTTCGGGCGCAGCGCCCGGTTCGCCCAGCACCAGCGCGGCGGCGGCGATCTCGCCCTCGTCCCCAGCGGCCTGCGGGGCGAGCCACTCCTGAAAGTCGCGCGGATTGGCGAGCGTTGCCGAGAGAGCGACCCGCTGCGCCTCCGGAGCGATGGTGTGGAGCCGCGCGAGGCTCAGCGCGAGGAGGTCGCCGCGCTTGTCGGTGGCGAAGGCGTGGACCTCGTCAATGACGATGCGTTTGAGGCCAGCGAACAGATCGAGGCTCTCAGGGTAGGAGAGCAGCAGCGAGAGGCTTTCTGGCGTGGTCAGCAGGATGTGCGGGGGGCGCTCCCGCTGGCGCTTCTTGCGGTCGGACGGGGTGTCGCCGCTGCGGGTCTCGACCCTGATTGGGAGGCCGATTTCCTCTACGGGCGTGAGGAGGTTGCGCTTCACGTCCTGCGCCAGCGCCTTCAGCGGCGACACGTAGAGCGTGTGCAGCCCGTCCGGTGGCAGGGCTCCCGCAGAGGGCGCAAAGTCGCACAGGGTCGGCAGGAAACCCGCCAGCGTCTTGCCCGCGCCGGTGTCCGCGACCAGCAGCGCATCGCGCCCTTCGCGCGCCATCGCCAGCATTTCCAGCTGATGCCGCCGCACCCGCCAGCCGCGCCCGGTGAACCAGTCGCCGATCTCGGGAGGGATGGAGGTGGAGGGGTCCGGCGCGGTCACCGCCCCCATGTGGCGGCTGGCACAATGAGGCGCAAGCACGCGGGAGGCGCTTACAGCCCGCGCAGCACCTCTTCCGGCACCTTATCCGGCGCGGCGATCACGGCTTGCACCAGCGCGGTCTCGGCCACGCAGCGGTCGGGGCTGTCGGGATCGGTCAGGGCGGCCTTGAGCTGCTCCTGCGAGAGCCCGCTGCGCTTCACTGTTTCGCCTACGAGCCAGCCCGGGACGCTGTAGCGCGTCTCGCCGCCTTTGGGCATGTGACTCAGCACCTTGGCGTAGAGCATCTCACGAAGCAGCACCTGTTCGCGCGCGCGGTCCTTTTCGCCGAGGTCGAGTGACAGATCGCGCAGGTTGCCATCCACCGCCATCCGACAGGACTCTGCCGACTGAGCTTTCGCGGCGGTGAGCCAGATCGCCTTGAGCTCCGCCCGCGCCTCCAGCGCTGCCCTGTTGGCCACTTCGGCCGAACCGAGCGCCTTGAGCCGGACGTGGGTGAGCACGAGGCTGGGACTGGGGCCGACTGCCTTTATGACCTCGCGCAGTTCCGCCGCGAAGTCCGGATCGGCGGCGCGCACATCTTCCATCGTCACGTCCTCGCCGAAGACAGTGGCGAGCATCGTATCGTTAAACACCTCCTCGTAGATCACCGAGGAATCGGCAACGGGCGGGGAATTCTCTGGTGCGGTATCGGAGCCCATAACATTGGCGAACACTCGGATCAGCGTGAAGACTATCGCAACGACAATCATCGCCTGGGGAAAGCCGGTACCCTTGAAGCGCCCCCCGTCCGCGACAGCGCCGCTTTCCCCGTCCCACGAAGCGACACGCTCGGGAGCGAGGTGGCTCTCAAGCTCCGGGTAGCGATCACGGATGCCGGTGATGAGCTTGTGGATGTCGAGCCGCTTGACCTTCAGCCGGTCGACAATCCCCGCCCGCCCAGGGCGCGAAAGTTCGACCCATGCTTTGTGGAGCGGGTGTCCGGGCTGCTGCACCTTATCGTGGAAGCGCATGCCTTTGAGGCGCTGGTTGAGGAACATCAGCGCGGGCCGCTCCTCGATGGAGCCGTCTTCGCCCATCCAATGGAGCGCGGCATTGCCGGGCTCGACAAACGGCGCAGACCGCGGCCAGGTGCGCGCGAACAGATCGGCGAGCGCCCCGTCGAGCGCGTCGTGCTCAGCGATGTCGGCTTCCTCCGCCCGCGCGATCAGCGCGGCCAGCGCGGCGAGGCCCTCATCCATTTCGGCGAGGGTCACCGCGTCATCGCTAGTCTCGCCCTCGGGGTAGAGAATGCCCGTCAGCAGTTGCCACGCGGCCCGCGCGCGTTCCTGCCCCTCGCTCAGCGCGGGGTCGGGAGCGGGGGCGAAGGGATCCGGGTGATAGGCGGAAGCGCGACCGTCCCACAGGTCGTCGTCATAATCGTCGTCGAGCCAATCAGCGTCTTCGGCCTCGGCGTCCTGATCGTCGCCAAGGTCGCCGAGCCCCAGATCGCCGTCATCCTCCTCCTCGCCGCGCTGGCTCTGGGCGGCGAGCCACAGCGCCTGATCGCGCGCGCGGCGCAGATCGGCATAGCCGGCGATGTCCTCGTCCACATTGGTCGCGCGCAGGGCATCGGCATAGGCCTTGCGGATCGCGCCTGTATCGCTGGTTTCGTCGATCCCGAGGCGGTCCCAGGGAAAGCGGCGGCGGCTCATAGCGGGGCCATCATAGCGGCGCCATCATAACGGGGAGTGGGCGTCGATCTCGTCGATCAGCCGCCCCAACCCCTCGCGTGCATCGGCGATGATCCGCGGGTCCTGCTTTTCGAGCGCGCCCTTGAAGTCGGTCAGCCCCTGCCCGATCACCTCGCGCGCAGCACCGGTGAAGCCTTCATAAGCCCGCTCGGCCCGCGCCATCATGGCAACGTTCTCGGCCTCGTCGCGCGGGTGGACCTTGAGCTTCTCCAATCGCTTGCGGCTCTCGGTGACGTCCTTCTGGGTGCGCCGGTCCTCCTCATCGACGATCACGAGGTTGCGCGTCGTTCCGTTCGCCGGAACCGACACGTCGACGTCGAGCAGCCCGCTGGTGTCATAGGTGAAGCGCACGTCGACCGCGACCTCACCGGCCGGGCGCGGGGGCACGGGCACGGTCAGCTCGCCCAGTTTGACGTTCTTCTTCACGTCGCGCGCCTCGCCTTGGTAGATCGCGAAGGTGACCTGCTTTTGGTTGTCGGCGAGGGTGCAGAACTGCTCCATCCGGCTGACCGGAACGGGGGTGTTGCGCTCGATGATGGGCGCAAAGATGTCCTCGTGGAAGCGCCCATGCGCATCGCGGGTTGCGGTGCCCACGCCCAGCGTGAAGGGTGCCACATCAGTGATGCGGATCTCCTCGAGCCCTTCCCCGCCCGACAGCAGCCCTGCCTGGATCGCCGCGCCAAGCGCCACGGCGTGATCAGGGTGGACGGTCGCATTGGGGAAGCGTCCGAACATCCGGGTGAGCGCCTTCCTCACCACCGGCATCCGCGTCGCTCCGCCGACCAGCACGATGTCGGAGAGTGTCTTCACGTCGATATGGCAGTCGCGCAGCGCGCGGATCACCGGATCGCGCAGCCGCTTTACGAGGCCCGCGGCGGCCTCTTCGAAGGCCTCCGTGGTGACGGTGGCGGTGACCGGCGTGTCGCCGACCGCGATGCGGAACTCGGCCTGCTCGGCGCCGGAGAGCGCGCGGCGGGTGCGTTCGGCGGCTAGGTTCAGGAGCGCGCGGCGCTGGTCGGCGGGGAGGCTGTCCAGCAGCTCCCGGCCACCTAAGTCCTTGGCAAGCAGCGGCTCGACCAGCTTGACCAGCACCTCGTCGAAATCGTCACCGCCAAGCCGGTTGTCGCCAGCCGAGGCGCGCACCTCCACGATCCCGTCGAACATCTCGACGATCGAGACGTCGAAGGTCCCGCCGCCAAGGTCGAAGACGAGGAACGGCTCGCGGTCGCCCCGGTCAGCAAGGCCGAAGGCGAGTGCGGCAGCGGTCGGCTCGTTGATCAGGCGCCGGACCTCAAGCCCGGCGATTTCGCCCGCGCGCCGTGTGGCGCGGCGCTGGCGTTCGTTGAAATAGGCAGGAACGGTGATGACCGCTTCGGTGGGCCGCTCGCCGGTCGCCGCCTCGACATCGTCGGCTAGGCTGCGCAGCACCATCGCCGAGAGATCTTCGGGCGTCAGCGTGGTGCCCGCCAACGTGACGGTGGAGGCGGTGCCGATCATCCGCTTGAAGCTGGTTACGGTATCGCGTGGGTGGGTCGCCATCCGGTCGAGCGCAGCCTCCCCCACCCAGGTCTGGCCGCCATTGGCGACCGAGACGGCGGAAGGGGTCAGCTCCTTGCCCAGCGCATTGGGCACAAGCTGCGGAGCACCGTCCCGCCATAACGCTACGGCGCTGTTGGTGGTCCCAAGATCGATCCCGACGAGCATGCCGCACTCATAACGCGCGTCGCCGCTCAGGCAATTGGATTTGCAGCAGGATCAGTGCCCGACGCTGTCGCCGCGCTCCAGGCCCGAAGCCGCAAGTTGCGCGTCGATCTGGGCGAGCAGGCGCTCGAGGCCATCCTCGCTCTCGCTCTCGGCGCGGGCGACCAGCACGTCCTGCGTGTTCGAGGCGCGCAGCAGCCACCAGCCGTCGGCGGTGTTCACCCGCACACCATCGGTGGTGTTGACGCTCTCGACTTCAGGGCCGGGGTTGGCGGAGAGCCGTCCGGTGATCTCCTCCATCGCGGCGAACTTGCGGCTCTCGTCGACCTGGAAGCGCATCTCGGGCGTATTGAGCATCGGCGCCATCGCGCCGCGCAACTCGGTGACCGAGCGCCCGAGGCGGGCCGAGGCGGCAATCAGGCGGATGCCTGCGTAAAGCGCATCGTCGAAGCCGTAGTAATCGTCGGCGAAGAAGACGTGGCCGCTCATTTCGCCCGCCAGCGGCGCGGCAGTTTCCTTCATTTTGGACTTGATTAGCGAGTGGCCGGTCTTCCACATCAGCGGTACGCCGCCCAGTTCGGAGACCCGATCGAACAGCGCACGGCTCGCCTTCACGTCGGCGATAACCGTCGCGCCCTTGCGGGTTTTCAGCACATCCTCGGCATAGATCATCAGCAGCTGGTCGCCCCAGATGATCCGACCCTCGCCGTCAATCGCGCCGATGCGGTCACCGTCACCGTCGAAAGCCACTCCGAAATCGAGGTTCTTTGCGGCGACGAGCGCCCGCAGATCGGCCAGATTAGCCTCCACAGTCGGATCAGGGTGGTGATTGGGAAAATGGCCGTCAACTTCAGTAAAGATCAGATGGTGTTCCCCCGGCAGCCGGGCGGCCAGCGCTTCGAGCGCGGGGCCAGCAG
>JANNWO010000190.1:0-10519 GCA_031408395.1 Sphingomonadales bacterium
GCTGCTGCTGATGGATCAGAGCGGGGTGGTGATGGTTTGTGGTTACGCCGCCCAGCCGGGCTGCGAAATCCACGTTTTTGTTTCGCCCACAACCGCCGGGCGGGGGACGTCCGTCCGCCTTGGCTTTCGCCCCATAAGGCGCGGCGGCCGGTCGGCCTTACGGTCGCCTTGCGACCGAACAGCGCGTCACCGATAGCCCAGCCCCGGCCCGCAGGGCCGCAAGGCCGACCGGCCGCCCGAGCTTATGCGAGGAAAGCCAAGCGGGCCGGACGGCCCGCGCCGGCGCTTGAGGCGCAAACAAAAAAAGCGCCCCGCAGGACCAGTGCAGGGCGCTTGTTTTTTCGGGGAGGCGCTTCCCGGAGACCAGGGTGGGTCGCGCCTGCCTTCGAAGACCATTTGGGACCGCAACTATCTATGCACAGCGCGTGCCAAACTTGAAAAACGGCGTAATTCCGGGATTTTCGCCGAATTGGTAACCCATTCGCAACCAAGGGTTGTAAAGCAACCCGACACTCCGCGTCGAAAGCGGCAGCCGTACGCCTTGGCTCTTGGCAATCGCCTGCCGCGGGGCCATCCTTTGCCGCAATGAGCAACGAATCCGGCAACACATCCGAGCCCGGGGGCATCCCCGCCGCGACCATCATAATCTTCCGCAACGCCCCCGACGGCGGCGCGCCCGAGGTGCTGATCACAGTGCGTTCCCGCGAAATGTCGTTCGCGGGCGGCATGGCGGTGTTCCCGGGCGGGCGGGTCGATCCTGCGGACCATGCACTGGGAGAGGCTGTCGCGGCCGAGCATGGCCTCACCCCCGACGAAGCCGCACACCAGATCGCCGCGGTGCGCGAGACGCTCGAGGAGACGGGCCTTGCCTTGGGCCTGAGCGGAGACATCTCTGCCGCCACCGCAGGGGCAGCGCGCAAAATGCTCGCTGAAACGGGCGCGCTCGCCCCGGTGCTCGAGACCTTCGGCTGGCGGCTCGACCTTGCCCAGATCACGCCCTTTGCCCGGTGGTTCCCTCAAAACGAGAACATCAGCCGCGTCTATGATACGCGCTTCTACCTCGCCAATCTTGGCACCGGCGCGGTGGAGGTGTCGATCGACCATGCGGAAAATACTCGCCTGTTCTGGACATCAGCACATGGCGCGCTCGAAGCGGCGGAGAGCGGTGAAATCAAGCTGATCTTCCCCACCCGCCGCAACCTTGAACGCCTCGCGCTGTTCGCCAGCTACGAGGAAGCCCGCGCGCAGGCCGAAGCGATCCCGGTCAAGACGATCACCCCGCGCGTGGTCGAGGAAGGCGGCAAGCCGTGGCTCACCATCCTCAGCGACGCAGGCTATCCGGTGACCGCCGAACTGCTGGAGACAGTGGCGAGGGGGTAGCGCGGTTCAGCTTTCGGCGCGGCGCACCGGGCAAGGTGTGGGCCGGGGCGTAGCGGCGGCCGGCTGCCGTGTTTCCGCGACCGCGCAAGCTGCGGCTTCGCAGGTCACCATGGCGCAGCGGGTTCTCGATACCCGCGGCTGACCCCGCCCCGCAGCCGGGCTGGGTGCGGTGGCATCCGGTTGGACGGTAATGGCCGTGGCACCGGGATCAATAACCGACGCTGCCGAAGCCGATTCGGCGGTGAGGGCAGCAGCCAGCAAGATCGCAATCAAGGTCACCGTGCTATAACACCACACAAGCCTTGCGAGATTGCCCAACAAGAATGGTGAACACCGGGTTGCCAAGCCGACTTTGCGAGGATTTGGCGCGCCCGGCAGGACTCGAACCTGCTACCTCAAGATTAGAAGTCTCGCGCTCTATCCAGATGAGCTACGGGCGCGCGCCGGACGTGCCAATAGCGTGCTTTGCGCGTGAAGGGAATCGCGCTAATCCGCTGGGCGATGGAAAACACCGCTTCAGCCGATCAGCCGCTCGGTCCCGCCTATGATGTCGCACCGAACGACGGAATCGTCGCCACCTCGCGCCCGCCGGTCGCGTTCCGCCATTATGATCTCGTCATGGCGGCCTTCGTCGCGATCCTGCTGCTGTCGAACATCATCGGCGCGGCCAAGCTGACCTTCATCGAAGTGCCGTTCTGGCCCAAGGGCCTGTGGCCCGCACCCGACGGCACTTTCATCTACGGCGCGGGGATCCTGTTCTTCCCGCTGGGCTATGTGATCGGCGATGTGCTGACCGAGATCTACGGCTTTGCCAAGGCGCGCCGGGTGATCTGGGTGGGGACGGCAGCGATGCTCTTCCTCGCCTTCATGAGTTATGTCGTCACCGCCCTCCCCCCGTTTGCCGGATGGGAATGCGCGGCCAGCGGCTTTGGCGGTGCCCGCCCGGTAACCTCCACCGCCGACGCGGCCATCCCCGGCGGCGCGATCTGCCAGAGCACCTACGAAAGCGTGTTCGGCAGCACCTGGCGGATCGTCGCCGGCTCGATCATCGCGTTCTGGGCGGGCGAGTTCGTCAACTCCTTCGTCATGGCCAAGATGAAGGTGTGGACCAAGGGCCGCGCCTTGTGGACCCGTACCATCGGCTCGACCTTTGTCGGCCAGGGTGTCGACAGCGTGATCTTCTACCCCATCGCCTTCTACGGCATCTGGACGACCGAAGCCGTGCTGACCGTGATGGTCACCAACTGGGCGCTGAAGGTCGTATGGGAAGCGGTGCTGACCCCGGTGACCTATCTGGTCGTGAACAAATTAAAGGCCGCCGAGGGCGTCGATCTGTTCGATATCGGCACCGACTTCTCGCCGTTTGCGAGCGGCGCGGCGAAAACCGCTTAGCGCACTATCTCGGGCACCACATCCAGCCGCCAGCCGAGACCCATACGGCCTGCGAGCAGCTTCATGTCTTTCTCGGTCTGCTGGCCGAACAGCGCCTCGTGGCTCTGCGCCAGTTGCAGGACGAGCGCGCCCTGGTCCACCACCAGCCGGCTCACCTCGAGCGAGCGGAGCGACTGTGCGCCGAGCCTGCGCGCAAGCCGCAGCGCAAGGCCCCAGCGCGCCGCCTCCTCGAGCGCCTCCTCGCTGGCCAGCGCGCGCACCGCGGCGGAGAGGTTGAACTGGTTGCCGTTGGCAGCGATCGCAGCGGCGAGCATCGCCCGGCCCTTGGCGTCGATATCGACCCAGCGCTTGTGCAGCGCCCATCTAATCGCTTGGGGCAGGCGAATGTTGGGCTCGATCTGCATCGCGGCGAGCGCCAGCATCGTCGCTGCCAAGCGCAGCCGCTCGCTGCCGTGCTCGCGCGCGGGCGCGGCGTCGAGCGTCCAGGCGGCCATGCGGGTCGCCAGCTGAGGCTCGGTGCCGCGCTCGGTCGCGAACACCGCGACGCCGGCGAGCAGCGGGTCCTGCGCCTTGCTGGACGCGGGCAGGCGATCGTAGAGCAGCCCCTCGCGAAGGCCCCATGAGGAGAACACCACCTTCTCCGGTGCCAGACGCTCGAGCAGCGCCTGAAGCAGCACGGCAGCGTCCGGCAGCTTCTCGGCGCGCATCACGGAGATCCGTTCGCGGGTCTTGAGGGTATCGCTCTCGCTGGCGGACAGCGCAGCGGCAAGGTCCTGCGCTGCGGCGGCATCCATCGTAAAGCCGTGCGGGTCGCTGAGCGGATAGCCCCTTGCGGTCATCGCGTAGACCGCCATCGCCCGCCACGTGCCGCCCACCAGATACAGCGCGCCGTTCTGCGCAGGGGCGTTCGCGGCAAGGTCCCAGCCCGCCTTGCGGATCACCTTGTCGAGCGACTTGCTCATCTGAGTGCGGTTGCCCTTGCGGTGATCGGGCAGGCGCAGCGTGCCCAGCGGGAGCGTGCTGGCGCTGTCGGTGGTTCCGTCTGCGACCCGCACCAGCTCGAGGCTACCGCCGCCAAGGTCGGCGACGATCCCGCGCGCATCGGGGAAGGCGCCGATCACGCCGTGCGCGCTGAGCAGCGCCTCCTCCTCGCCGGAGAGGACCCGCGGCGACAGGCCGAGGCTGAGCAGCTCAGCGACAAATTGCGGGCCGTTGGCCGCATCGCGCACCGCCGCGGTGGCGACAGTCTCGACGTCCTTGATCCCCAGATCATCGATCAGCAGGGCAAAACGCCTCAGGCCCTTTAACGCCAGCGCCATCGCCTCGTCAGCAAGCCTGCCCGTCGCGGCAATCTCGCGGCCGAGCTTGGCCGTCACTTTCTCGTTGAGCAGCACCGTCGGCGCGCGCATCGTGCCGCCGTAGATGACAAGGCGCACGGTGTTCGAGCCGATGTCGATAATCGCCCGCTCCCCCGTACTCCCGCTCAAAGCGCCATCGCGGCTGTCACGCCGCCTGCGGAAGATCATGCCGCCGCCCCGCGGCGTAGGGACAGCTTCGGCACGGCGCCGGCCTCAAGCGCGCCGCCGCGGCCGGACAATGAGGGGTTGGTCATGAAGTAGCGGTGGCAGTTGAAGGGCCGCGCGCCGTCTTCTGTCTCGACGCGCGAATAGGTCCCGTCGGGATTCAGCCACCAGCTCTGCTCGGTGTCGAGCATATTGGCGAGCAGCACCTGCTGGAGCACCTGATCGTGCACCGTGCGGTTGAGGATCGGGATCAGCGCTTCGACCCGGCGGTCGAGATTGCGGCTCATCAGGTCGGCCGAAGCGATGAACACCGCCGCGTGCGCGCTCGGCATCGGGTGCCCATTGGCGAAGGCATAGATGCGGCTGTGTTCAAGGAAACGGCCGATGATCGACTTCACGCGGATGTTCTCGGACAGGTCAGCGACGCCCGGGCGCAGGCAGCAGATGCCGCGCACCACCAGCTCGACCTGCACGCCCGCATTGCTCGCGGCGTAGAGCCTATCGATCATGCCTTCATCGGTGAGCTGGTTGCACTTCATCCAGATCACGGCGGGCTTGCCGGCCTGCGCATGGGCGATCTCGATGTCGATCCGGCGGTAGATCTCCTCGCGCAGGTCAATCGGCGCGATGTGGATCCGCTCCAGCGCGTGGGGCTCGACGTAGCCGGTGACGAAGTTGAACATCTTGGCCGCATCGCGCCCCAGCTTAGGGTCGGCGGTGAAGAAGCTGAGGTCGGTGTAGATCCGCGCGGTGACCGGATGGTAGTTGCCGGTGCCAAAGTGGCAATAGGTGCGGAAGGACTCGCCCTCGCGCCGCACCACCATCGCGACCTTGGCGTGGGTCTTCCAGTCGGTGAAGCCGTAGATCACCTGCACGCCGGCACGTTCGAGCGCACTGGCCCACTTGAGGTTCTGCTCCTCGTCGAAGCGCGCCTTCAGCTCCACCACCGCAGTGACCGACTTGCCGGCTTCCGCCGCCTCGATCAGCGCGCCCACCACCGCCGATTGCGATCCGGCGCGGTAGAGCGTCTGCTTGATCGCGACCACGTCGGGATCGGCGGCAGCCTGACGGATGAAATCGACCACCACCTCGAAGCTTTCGTAAGGGTGGTGGATAACGATATCCTTCTCGCGGACCGCGGAGAACACATCGCCGTCGTGTTCGCGCACGCGCTCAGGCAGGCGCGGGGAATAGGCGTCGAATTTGAGATCAGGCCGGTCCTCGCGAACGATTTCGGCGAGGCCATCGACGCCGATGATGCCGTCGGTCTTGATCAACGCGGCTTCGTTGATGCCGAGCTGGTCGAGCAGCAGGGCTTCGGCGGCAGGATCGAAATCCTCTTCAATCTCGAGCTGAATCACCTGCCCGCGCCGCCGCCGCTGGATCGCGCTGCGGAAGGTGCGGACCAGATCTTCGGCCTCTTCCTCGATCTCGATATCGCTGTCGCGCAGCACCCGGAACAACCCGTCACCCTGAATGGTGAAGCCGGGGAACAATGCCTCGGCATAACGCTGGATGAGACGCGCGATCGAGATGTAGAGCACGCTGGCATCACCCGACACATCATCAGGCACGCGCACGAAGCGGGGCAGCGCGCTGGGGATGAGCACCATCTCGATCAGCTGTTCGCGGGTGGCATCGCGGGTCAGGGTGAAGAGCAGGCCCATCCCTTCGTTCTGGACAAAGGGGAACGGATGGGCCGGATCCAGCGCCTGCGGGGTAAGGATCGGCAGGATCTCGTTGAGGAAGAAACTTTTCAGCCACTTGTGCGCGGCCGGGCTCACGCGCTGTTCGTCGGCGATGTGGATATCGGCCGCCGCCAGACCGCCCTGCACCGATCGCCAGATGGTCTGCTGGAGCTGCGAGAGTTCGGCCAGCTTCTCGCGGATCGCGGCAAGCTGCTGCGTGGGGCTGCGCCCGTCGATCGAGGGCGTCTCCAGCCCGCGCTGCACCTGCCCGACAAGGCCCGCAACGCGGATCATCATGAACTCGTCGAGATTGCTGCCCGAAATCGACAGGAAGCGCAGCCGCTCAAGCAGCGGATAGGCCTCGTTGCAGGCCTCGGCGAGGACGCGCTGGTTGAACTGCAACCACGAAAGCTCGCGGTTGAAATAGGGGGATTCGTCGGGGCCGAGCTCGGCCATATGTGCAGCCCCCGCGCCAGCGGGCTCAAATGTGCTGTCAGTCGGTGACGTGCTCATCGCTTTCCCGTTCTGCCTCGCGCCGGTTCGCAGCGGGCGCTTTTGCACAGCGCCTGTGTTCGTTAGGGGCGTTGGTGTAAATCAGGAAGGTGCGCTTGTCACACCAATGTCAACGTCTTGGCGGGGAGGCCGGGGCGGATCGTCCGCGTGGCGCGTCAGCGCGAGCGAGGATCAGATAAGCTCGCGGCTTTCCGCGATGCTCGTGATCCCGCGCTTCCCGTTGGCGTCGCGGCCAAGCTGCACGAACACATCGATCACGCTTGCAGCATAGGCGATCGTGTCCGAACGGCTGAGGCCGATCCCGGTCTGCATCACCATCAGGCTCAATTGCTCAAGCGCGCCGCGCAGGGAGTTGGCGTGGATCGTTGAGAAACTACCCGGATGCCCGGTGTTGATCGCGCGCAGGAAGCTGACGCTTTCGCTCCCGCGCAATTCGCCGAGCACGATGCGGTCGGGCCTGAGGCGCAGCGCGGCCTGGAGCAGTTCGTTGGCGGTGACCTTGGCCTCGCCCAGTTCGCCCTTGACCGCGACGAGACCGACCGCGTTGGCGCCCGGGAACTTCAGCTCCGGCGTGTCCTCGACCAGCACCACGCGCTCCGCTTGCGGGATCTCGCCCAGCATGGCGTTGAGGAACGTGGTCTTCCCGGTGCTGGTGCCGCCCGAGATCAGGATCGTGCGCCGCGCGCGGATCGCCGCGCGCAGATAGGCGATGGGCTCGGCTTGCGGGTCGGGAAGGTCGAGATGGCCCTCCCCCACCAGCGGCCCGGTGTCATAGGCATCGAGCGGCAGGTCGAGACGGCGGTGACGACGGATCGCCATCACCCAGTGACGGCGCGAGGCAGGCGGTCCGCAGAACTGGACGCGCGCGCCGTCGGGCAGGGTTGCGCCAAGCAGCGGATGCTCGCGGTTGATCCCCTGGTGCGAGACGCGGGCGACCTGTTCGGCGAGGCGCTGCACCAGCCGGTCGTCGATCTCGGGCGTCTCGATGCGCTGCATCCCCGGACTGGCGGCATCCTCGATCCACACCTCGCCCGGGCGGTTGACCATGATTTCGGTCACCGTGTCGCGGTCCAACCAGCGACGGAACGGCGCGAGATAGGCGTCGAGATAGACGCTCCGCTCCGCTGTCAGCGGCACTGTGCCATCGTCGCTGCCCAAGCGGTGAATGTCCGCGCTCATGCCCCTGCGCTCAGCCGGTAACCGAGCTGAAGTCGAGATCGCGTGCGGTGAAGACGCGGATCGGCTCGCCCATGCGCACGCGGATGGTGGGGCTGATCTGGCCTTGCGACTGCACCGCCGAGCTGCCCGCGCCCTGCGCGGTGCCGGCGATCAGCACGCCGCCGATCCCGCCGGTCGCGATCGCGCCGAGGCTTCCGATCACCGAGAGCAGCAGGCCCGAGCCGAAGCGCTGGAAGAAGTGGCTGTCGACGTTGCCCTCAAGCCCCGTGGTGCCATCAAAAGCGACCGCGGGCGAGGCGAGGCTGACCGAAACACCGTCGGGCCGGATCAGCCGCGTCCAGATCACATATGCGCGCTTCTGGCCCTGCTGGACGCCCGCCTGATACTGGCCGATCAGGCGCGAGGAGCGCGGGACGAGCACGCGCTTGCCGTCGAAGCTCTTCACATCCTGGCTCACCACCGCGCGCACATAGCCCGGTACGTCGGTGTTGATCGCGGTTTCGAGGATCGCGGGGATCAGCGTGCCTTCGGTGACGGTGGTCGAAGGGTTGACCATCGAACGGGCCTGCGCGGGCGCGCCGCCGACACCGCCGATGCTGCTGGCAAAGGCCGCCGCGCCGCCAGTCCCGGCCATCCCGGCGTTCGGAGTGCCGGGGACGGGGCCGGGAATACCGCCCTCAGCCGCGCGGATCGCGCGTGCGACGGTGGCATCGAAGACCAGTTGCGGGCTGCCATAGGGGTTGACCGCGGCGCCGGGCGCCAAGCCCGGATTGACGGCGTAGACCGGCGCGGGCGCGGGATCGACCGGGGGCACGACCGGCACCGCGCCGGGCACGAGCGCCGGATCGATGGGCTGCACCACCACGGGCGCGGCGGCTTGCGGCGGGACGACGGCGGGGTTGCCGATCCCCTGCGGCTCTTCGGTGCGTGCGGCGTTCATCGCCCAGAACGTCACGGCGCCAAGCAGGCCGACCACTCCCACTCCGGCGGCGAGCCCCAGCCCGTCACCCCTGACCTTGCGGTCGGCGACCACCGGAAAGGCCGCGCGGCTGGCGAGATCGATGATTTCGGCGGATTCCCGCTCACGCGGATCGCCGCCCTCGCTGGAGCCGCTCTCACCCTTCTTGTTCGGCAAACGCATGGCCAGACGCATCAGATGCTCTCCTTGGCGATAACAGGGGCGGTATCATATTGAATGGGCATCACTTCGTCCCCTTCCCGCGCGGCGCGCTCAACCCGGCGGAGCGGGCAGACGGCGCAAGCGAGGCGGTGTTGGTGAGGGTCGCGGTGTCGCGGCCGGAACGCAGGATGAGCTTGGGCGGAACGCCCTCGACCACCACGGTGTCGCCGCGCACGGTGTAGTTCACCGGGCCTTCGTCGCCCGCCTCGTTAGTGACGAGTATCGCGGGGACAGAGACGCCCGCGGGCCAGGTGAGGAACACCGCGTCGCCGTCGTCGAAAGCGCGGGCCGGCAGCAGGTCGGCGTTGCCGGCGCTTGCCCAGGCGAAGTTGAGCTTGGCCGGATCGACGACGCCGGAGGGATCGGTCTCGGGCGCCGCGGCGACTTTCGCGGCCAGCGCTTCGGCCTCGGCGATGGCCACGAGGCGCGCTTCCTCGGCCGCTTTCTCAAGCTCAGGGTAGCGGAATTGCAGCACATAAAGTGCTGAATTCCTAGGCGAAGAAATCAGATCGAAAAGGTAGGTGCGCCGATCGGTCACCACCGTCATGTTGGTACGCGCGGCTGGCTCTAGCGGCTTCACGAACAGGATCGACTGCGCCTTGTTGGGCTGGACCTGCCAGGCGGCCGAATCCCCGATCGCGACGTTCTCGATCACCTCGTCGGGGGCAAATTTGATGGTCGTCTGGACCTTCACCCTGCCTTCGACCCGCACCACGGCATTGGCATTATAGACCAATGTTTGCAGGCGGTTATCCTGCGCGAAGGCAGGCATAGCAAGGCTGAGGGCGAGCGCGGATATGGCCGCAATTGGCAGCACGGCGCGGGTCATTGGTAGGTCTCCGGAGGGGGGGCCGCCTTGGGGGCAGGCGCAGCTTTGGTCGCAGAAGCGGTGCGGAAGCGGTTGCCGATGCCGTGGGTACGAGACGTGGCGGCGTTCAGCGGGGCCACCTGAGACCCCCCGCCGCTGGTAGCAAGAATGCGTGTTTCACGTGAAACAGTTCTCTCAGGCCCCGTGTCATTGGCGGCTGTAACGGTCTGCAAGGGGCCTAGATCGACCCTGCGGGGGGTCAAAGCGGCGCTGGAGGGGGTCAAGACCGCAGTGCGAGCCGCACCCACGGGGCCCTGCTGCGCTTCCGGCAGCGCGCGCGGACCATCGGAATCGCGCACGCGCTCCTGATCCGGGACCAGCCCGAACACCTGCCAGCCCGCGACCATCGTCGAGGCGACCTTCAGCGACAGCAGCATCAGCGCCATGTGCACCGCGCCGACAAGGAAGAACGCCATCGCCGCCTGCTGATCGATCTGCCCCGGCACCTTGGTGAGCGCCTGCAGCACCGGCACCGCAATCTCGAGCATGATCGAGCCGCCCAGCACCGCAAACAGCGGGGCGAGCGCCATCATCGTCAGCCCTTTGAGCCAGCCGGTGAACAGCCCGCGCGTGCCTTCAAACAGCGCCATCACTACGAAGATCGGGCCGAGCGCAAGCAGCAGCGCCAGCGCGATCCGCGCCGTCACCAGCAAGCCCACCGTCCCCAGCAAAAGCAGCATTGCCCCCACCCACATCATGCCGGGCGGCGAGAAGGCGCTGATATCCTTGGTGTCCCCGCTCGCGTTCTGGATCGCGATGAACACCACGTCGAGCTTTTGTGCGAACACCGCCGTGG
>JANNWO010000191.1:0-2924 GCA_031408395.1 Sphingomonadales bacterium
CACCGTGCAGGCAACGCTCGCCCTGTCGTTCTGACCCCCGCGATAAGGGCGCGCACTTGAGGGGTCGGCGAGAGATCGCCGGCCCCTTTTTGTTGTGGGTATGAAGGGGAGACCGCCGCAGGCGCGCGCCTGCGTTCGGGATCAGGCGTTGACGGCGCTGCGGCAGGCGCTGAGGAACACCAACTCGCGCAGCTGCGCATCGTCGGGCAGGTCGAGGCCCGCAAGGTCGGCAATCCCGACGATCCGCTCGTCGTCGTTGCCCTGGGCCAACACGATGCGGTGCGGCCGGATGCGCTCGCGCATTTCGAGCGAGTAGAAAGCCTGCACCACGGGGCGCTGCGGGTCGTTTCGGTCCTCGTCGATCACCATTGCAAGCTTCTGGCTGGCGAGAACGACAAAGGCGCCGACCGGATAGAGCCCGACGGTTTCGATGAACAGGCGCAGGATCTCCGGATCGAAGGCGCCAGCCTGCTCGCGCAGCTCCGCGACTGCCGTCGCCGGATCGAGCGCAGTCCGCGAGGTCGTGCCGCTGAGCAGGAACTCAAAGCTGTCGCAGATCGCGGCCATCCGCGCGACCACCGGAATGTCCTCGCCAGCGCGGCGCTGCGGATAGCCGCGCCCGTCCATGCGTTCGTGGTGGAACAGGCAGGCATCGAGCACGGCTTGCGGCAGGTCATCGTCGTTCTGAAGCGAGCGGTAGCCGAGCAGCACGTGGCTCTGCCAGATGGGCTCATCCTTCTGGCGGCGGCCGCCGACCCACGGATCGACCGCCTGCGGCAGGTAATTGACCCCGATGTCGAGCAGCAGCCCGCCAAGGCCGCAATTGTGGATCTCGGGCCCTGTCAGCTTCATCCGGTCGGCTAGCGCCACCATCAGCGCGCTTACCGAGATCGCGTGGCGGAAGATGTCCTCGTTCTTGAGCTTGCACCGCATCAGCCCGCTGAAGGCTTGCGGATTGCGCCGCACCGAGGCGAGGATGTCGCTCACCACGGGCTCGACCTTGCGCACGTCGAGCGCCCTGCCGAGGCGTGCGGCCATGAATGTCTTGCCGAGCCGTTCGCGCGCCTGTTCGGCGATCGAAGCAGCGGCCTCAACCTCTTGCGCGAGCGTGACGGGCTGGGGACCGTCGAGCTGGGCGGTGGTGCGCCGCTTGATTGAACGGATGCGGGATTCGGTGAGCGAGCGGGCGGCGGGGGAGGGGGGCGCGCTGGCGGATGGGACGGGCGCCGTACCGGTGTTCCTCAACGCGGCGTCGATGCCTTTTTCGGTGTCGATGACCACCGCGCGCAGGCGGCTCGCCTTGATCGCAGCGAGCTTCGCTGCATCCTCGACGAGGAACTTCGCCTTCCAGAAGGGGTGGTCGAACCAGCCGCCTTCGAACTTGTGGACGAACATGCCGACTTCGAGATCGGAGATGGCGATCTGCTTCAACATGACGACGCCCTGCTCCCACTTTAAGCAACGATTGTAACTGTATAACTTTTGCATTTGGCTGGCGTGTGTCCCCCGTGAAACCACGTAGTCGGGGGGCTGGCGGGGCGCGGGCGCGCCGCGCCCGACTATGCGCAAGCCCCTATCGGCGCGGGGCGAATTTGTTCGGTGCTGGCGTTTTATTCCCGTCCGACATGGCGCACCTGCGCCCGCTGCCGGGCCACCGCGGCCCGGTCGTCATCGCTATCGAGAGGCTGAGCAAATATGGCCAATGTACGAGTGCTGGTAGTCGACGATTCCGCTGCGATGCGCGCGTTGTTCTGCGACATTCTCGACAACGCCAAGGGCGTGGACGTGTGCGGCACCGCGAAGAACGCTGACGAAGCGCGCGATCAGATCGACAAGGTCAAGCCCGACGTGCTGACCCTCGATGTGGAGATGCCGGGGATGAGCGGCATGGAATTCCTCGAGGAGGTGATGACGACCCGGCCGATGCCGGTGATCATGCTCTCCTCGATCACTCAGGCCGGGACCGGCACCGCCCGCCGCGCGCTGGAACTGGGCGCGGTGCACTGTTTCCCCAAGCCGCTTCACACCTCGCGCGAGGAGTTCGATGCGACCGTGCGCCAGCTGGGTGACATCGTGCTGAAGGCAGCCTCGGGCGAGTTGCAGGCGGGCGGCAGCGACGCGGCCGGCGCGGGCGAGGGCGGGGCTGCGAGGTATCGCAGCGACGGCCGGATCGTTGTCCTGTGCTGCGGCGCGGCCGGGATCGAGACCGCGCGCCAGGTGCTTGCCGCCTACGACGCGGCCTGTCCGCCGACCATCGTGCTGTTTGATACCGATTCCGGTGCGGTCGAGAACGCGTTCAGGGCGATGCGCCAGTCGCTGCCCTGCCAGTTGGGCGATGCGGTCGACGGGGTGTCGCTCGAAGTCGGCAAGGTGTGGCTCGCTCATGATCCCACCCGCCACGTGATCGTCGAGGCCGGCGAGCCGCCGCGCCTCAGGCTCGTGGAGCGCGACCCGGTGAATGGCTGCCGTCCCTCTGCCGACCTATTGTTCGGCAGCCTTGCGCGCAGCGGGCTCCCCGCGCTTGGAGGGCTGCTGACGGGCGGTGGCAGTGACGGGGTGCGCGGCCTTGCGATCCTTGCCGAGACCAAGGGCAAGGTGTTTGTGCAGCGCCCCGCCGACTACGCCCCGCGCGATCGCTACGACGCGGTGCGTGCGCAGGGCCTCGAACTTGCCGACCTGCGGCAGGAGGCGATCCCGGACTGGATCCTCGAGCAGACCAACGCTGGCGGGTGAACTGGTCCGATAGTCAGCCCGCAAGTCTGCTGTAACCTCGCAGTATTTGAAGATGTGTCGTGTAAGTGACACCTAACTGTAAAATTCCTCAAAAGTTAATTCGGGAAGGCAAGTCAAGAAAGCGTAACAGACCCCTCGTAGCGGCTCGTGAAACGAACCACAGCCAATAGGGGGCTACCTTGTTCTATCCC
>JANNWO010000192.1:0-6713 GCA_031408395.1 Sphingomonadales bacterium
CCCCGCGAAGCCTTGGCTGCGCGGGGTCTTTTGTTGTCATGACCGGGGCTTGTCATGAGCGGGCGGGGAGCATCTGCCCCCCGCCCCGCCCGGATCAGAAGCGCAAGGTCACCGTGCCGCGCAGAGCGTGGAAGTTGAACCGGTCGTTCGACTGGCGAAAGTCCGTTCCGGCCGCATTGTCCCGCAGGAAGGGATTGGTCGCAGGCGCGGTGCCCGGACCCACGGCAACGACATAGTCGTCGTCCTTGTAGCTCGAATAGAGATACTCGATGCCGAGGCCCAGGTTGCGGGTCAGCATGACTTCCGCGCCGCCGCCGGCCTGCCAGCCGAACTGCCAATCGCGATCGTTGCGCGGCGTGAAGGAATTGACGGTGTTGGTGGTCTGGAAGCTGTGCTTGATGCGGGCATAGCCGGCGCCGCCGGTGCCGTAGAACAGCGCGCGCCCCTCACCCG
The DNA here is from genome assembly GCA_031408395.1 of Sphingomonadales bacterium. Lineage (GTDB taxonomy): Bacteria > Pseudomonadota > Alphaproteobacteria > Sphingomonadales > Sphingomonadaceae > Erythrobacter. Next base: position 454 of record JANNWO010000192.1, read on the forward strand.
GTGCAAAGCCAGCGCGAGCACGGGCCGTCACGGCCCAATCCATCTCACGCCCGAAGGTGTACGAGGCAGGCGTGCTGCTGAAGGCGGTGGTGAATTCCTCCACGCCCGGACGCGCGCCTTCGATCAGAGCGCCGATCACGAAGGGGCTGACGCCGAGATGTTTGTCGACGCCGACCCGCACGGCATAGCCTTCGGTCTGGCGGCTGCCGCGACAGGTCGCGTTGGCAGCCGAAATCGGGGAGCCGGCGCAGAAGCCGGGTGCAAAGGCATTCGCGCCCGTCGTAGTGCGCACGGTATTGTCGAAATCTCCGTCGCGATTGGTGTCGAACTGGATCGAGTCCGACGCATCGTCCTCGACGAACTCGGTGCCGACGGCGCCGGAAATGTAGACCCCATCGAAGTAGCGATCCTCGCTTTGCGCGAAGGCCGCGGTCGAAAGCGTCAGGGCCGCCAGCCCGCAGGCGGTGCTGAATTTAGTGGTAACAGTCATGATGAACTCCAAGCGTATAGCTTTATCTCAACTCGTGGTGAGTTGCTGGACGCTTACCAATTGGAGTCCCGCATGTTCCGTCCCGCCGAAGGACCGGAATCTGTTCGTCGCGCGTGGCGGGGAGCCCGGCGCAAAGGCGGTCCTCGACCAGGCCAAAAGCCCGTTCCAGGCGGCGCAATGGGTGGGCAAATTCTGCGACTGGCCAAGCGCCGCGCCAGCCGTTAGGCCGTGCCCCCATGAACCGCTACACCCTCGCCAGCCTCGCCGCCTATTTCGTCCTGATGATCGCCATCGGGTTCTATGCTTGGGCCAAGACCCGCGCGACATCGGAGGGTTACCTGCTCGCCGGGCGCAACCTGTCGCCTGCGGTCACTGCGCTCAGCGCAGGGGCGAGCGACATGTCGGGGTGGCTGCTGCTCGGCCTGCCGGGCGCGCTGTTCGTGGGCGGTTTGGTCGAGGCGTGGATCGCGATCGGGCTTACCGTGGGCGCCGCGCTCAACTGGATCATCGTCGCGCCGCGCCTTCGCGAACAGACCGAGCGGCTGGGCAATGCGCTCACCATCCCGCAATTCCTCGCCAACCGCTTCCCCGAACAAGGCACGATGCTGCGCGTCATTTCGGCGGCGATCATCGTCGGCTTTTTCACCGTCTACACCGCGAGCGGGATGGTCGGCGGCGGCAAGCTCTTCGCCACCGCCTTTGCCGGCGCGCTGCCGGTGACGGGGCTAAGCGACTATATGCTTGGCATTGTCATCACCGCCGGGATCGTGCTCGTCTACACCACGATCGGCGGGTTCCTCGCCGTCAGCCTCACCGATTTCGTGCAAGGGATTATCATGATGGTGGCGCTGGTGGTGATGCCGCTGGTGATCCTGTTCGGCGCCGGCAGCGCCCCGCTCGCGTCGGTCCAGCAGGAAGGGTTCCTGAGCCTCACCCAAGGGGCCACGCTGGTGGGCGTGATCAGCGCGGTGACATGGGGCCTGGGCTATTTCGGCCAACCGCATATCATTGTGCGCTTCATGGCGATTGACCGGGTCGAGAACGTCGGCAAGGCGGGCGTCATCGGGATGAGCTGGATGGTGATCTCGCTGCTCGGCGCGGTCGCGGTAGGCCTTGCGGGCCGCGCCTATGCCGACGCCAACGGGCTGATTGTGGGCGACCCCGAGACGATCTTCATCATCCTCGCCAAGCTGCTCTTCCACCCGGCGGTGACTGGCTTCCTCTACGCCGCGCTGCTGGCGGCTATCATGAGCACGATTTCATCGCAGCTGCTGGTCTCCTCCTCCTCACTGACCGAGGACTTCTACCGCCTGTTCCTGCGCCGCAACGCTTCCGAGCGCGAGGCGGTGAACATCGGGCGGCTGAGCGTCGCGCTGGTCGCGGCGGCAGCAATTGTGATTGCGGCCGATCCCGGCAGTGAGGTGCTGGGCCTCGTCTCCAACGCATGGGCAGGCTTTGGCGCGGCGTTCGGCCCGCTGATCCTGCTCGCGCTGACCTGGGACCGCATGACCGGCGCTGGCGCGGTCGCGGGCCTCGTGACGGGCGCGGCGGTGGTCGCGGGCTGGATCGCAATGGGTTTGAACGCGAGCTTCATGGGCGGCCCCGGCCTCTACGAGATCGTGCCCGGCTTCCTCGCCGCGTTGATCGCGATTGTGGCGGTGAGCCTCGCGACCGGAAAGACCCGCGCGCAGGCGTAACCTTCTGCGCGCCTTGCGCGAACAGGTGTTCGAGGTCTGCGTCGCCCCCCTCCAACCCCCCCGGGCGGCGCAGGCCTCTTCCACTATCTTCGCTGCCCCACGTGATGCATGCTGCACGCAGGAGGTGGCAAATGACGGCAGAGCAAAAGACCGGCCCGCGCGTGACAGGCCTCGGCGGGATCTTCTACGTGGTCAAGGACCCCGAAGCGTCCCGAGCATGGTACCGCGAGACGCTGGGCATCGATGGCCCCTACGGACCTCAGTTCGCCTGGGCCGACGAGCCGCTCATCCATCCCTATTCGCTGATCAGTCACTTCAGCGACGATGCCTATATCAAGCCGGGCACAGGCGGTTTCATGATCAACCTCAGGGTCCACGACTGCGCAGGGCTGGTCGCGGCCCTGCGCGCCAAGGGCGTGGAGATCCTCGGCAATGCGGACGAAGGCTACGGCAAGTTTGCCTGGCTGCTTGACCCCGACGGGGTGAAGATCGAGCTGTGGGAGCAGGTCGAAGACACGCTGCCCTGAGACCGGCGCGGCGGCGCTCTCTCTAATGTGTTATCTGGCTATTAACCATTTCTGCGGGATACTGCGCAGCTATGAAAGCCAAGGGTGATCTTCGCGGATTCGTGGCGGCGGCGGCGGCGGCTCTGATGCTGGCGGGCTGCGGCTCGCTGGTGCCGGGCGGCAGCGCCAGCCAGACCGCCCGCGCGCCCGCACGATCCTCGATACCGGTCGGCTCCGCCCCGCAGACCTATGCGCAGCGGCCCGAAGATGCTGGCTGCCTTGCTGATCTGGGCGCAAGCGGTGCGCGCTTTCAGCCCGTGCCCGACACCTACGCCGCGCCCGGCTGTAACACGCTCGGCACAGTGCAATTGACCGCGCTTGGCGGAGACCGTGCGCCGCTGGGCATCGCCAATATCGGCCCGGTCCAGTGCAACGTCGCCAAGGCCTTTGGGGACTGGGCGCGCTTCGGGGTCGACCGCGCAGCGCGCCAGATCCTGAGGAGCCCGGTCGTCAAGATCGAGACGATGGGTTCCTATTCCTGCCGCAACGTCGCTGGCACCCAGCAACGCTCCGCCCATGCCCGCGCTGGCGCGATCGACGTCTCCGCCTTCGTGCTCGCCGATGGCCGCCGGATCGTGGTCAAAAGGGACTGGCAGAGCGGCGATCCGGCATCGCGCGAATTCCTGCGGGTGGTGCACAAAAGCGCCTGCAAGCGCTTTGGCACGGTGCTTGGCCCGGAATACAATGCCGCGCATGAGGATCACTTCCACCTCGAAGGCACGGGCGCGACGTTCTGCCGCTAAGACGCCGGCGCGCATTGTCACTGCCCGCGCAAACAGGTTTGGCGGCCCGGACCAAGCACGATTGCTTGGCCCGAACCGCCCGGGGGTGGCCCTTTTATCCTTCAGGCCCGGCCGCGCGTCAGGCGCGCAGCTTAGGCTCCAGCCTGGCGTCCAGCTTGGCTTCCAGCTTCAGCCGCACCGCTTCGGCCGCATGGCGCGCGCCCAATTTGGTCATCATGTTGGCGCGGTGGATCTCCACCGTGCGCGGGCTGATGTCGAGTTCGCGGGCGATTGCCTTGTTGCTGCTGCCTTCGGCCAGCCAGTGGAGCACTTCGCGTTCACGCCCCGAGAGGGTCGAGATGCGGTCGCGCGCCTCGATCATGCGGCGGCGGGCGGCGCCGAACTGTTCGGCCTCCTTCTCGATCCGCATCAGGCAGCGGGTGAAGCGTTCAGGATCGAGCGGCAGGGCGAGGTAATCGAGCGAGCCTGCCTTGATCGCCTCAACGATGCGGCCCGGGCGCGGCTGCGCGTCCACCGCGATCAACGGCAGCCAGATGCCAAGCCGTCCGAGCCGATCGAGGATCATGCCGACCCCGCCTTCCTCGGCTGTGTCGCGGGCGATGATGATCCCGTCCCGCGGCGGGTGCACCGCGAGTTCGGACAGGTCGCCGTACACCTCGCAATGATGGCCAAGGGCGAAGCCCACCCGGGCCAGTTCTGCCCGTTGGCGGCTGCAGGAGTCGATGAAGTGGAGGGATGATTTGCGGTCCATGCGACTGTGTCTGCGCCAACCTATTGGGGGTTACACGCAAGAGCGCCGCCGATCCGGAGGGTTTACCATATCCGGATGGCATTAAGCTGATGTTTTACAAAGAAAGATTGGCTCCGGAACGGAGTCAATTAGGCCTTCTCCCTAAGCGTCATCGCTGAATTGATAGGGTGGAAGCGAGTGGAACGCGAGTCGCAGTGCATTGCCCCAACCCGACGATATATTGTCGAAATATTCGTCGTCCTCGGTCACCCTGTTGGCGTGAGTGGCCGCAAATCCGTCCTTGGCGATCACCAGCAAATCAAGCGGCAGGCCGACCGACAGGTTTGCCTTGAGAGTCGAGTCGAAGCTAACCATCAGCAGCTTCACCGCATTCTCGAAGGTCATGCCCCGGTCGTATCCGCGGATCAGGATCGGGCGGCCGTACTTGGTCTCGCCGATCTGGAAGAAAGGCGTGTCCCAGTTCGCCTCGATGAAATTGCCTTCCGGATAGAGCATGAACAGCCGCGGCTGCATGCCCTTGATCTGCCCGGCGACGATCATCGTTGCGGTGAAACGGCCCTTGCCGCCGTCGCCGTTGGCGCGCTGCACGTCCTCGATGGTATAGCGAAGGATCCGCCCGATCTCGGTCGCGACCTGGAACATGGTCGTGCCCCTTAGCAGGCAGTTGTCGCGGTCCTCGGGTGCCTTGGTGCGCTCCTCAAGCTGGCTGATCACGGCCTGCGAGGTGGCAAGGTTGCCCGCGGTCAACACCGCGATCATGCGCTCGCCCGGTACGCTCCAGTGGAACAGCTTGCGGAAGGTGGAGATGTTGTCGACGCCCGAATTGGTGCGTGTGTCGCTCATCAGGACGAGGCCCTTGTCGAGCACCATGCCAACGCAATAGGTCATCCGATCATCCTCTTGTCCCCGCCCAGCCTGCGGCCCTAGCCCGATGCGGGCCGCAGCGTAAAGGCGCAAAGCCCCCTTTCGTGCGGCTACTGGTTCGACTGGCTCTGCTGCTGGCTCTGGCTCTGGCCCTGGCTCTGGCTTTGCCCCGAGAGCGGGTACGCCTCGACCGCCACGCCGACAGTCAGCACCTCGGCCGCCGCACCGCCAAAGCTGATGCCGGTGACGGGCGCGGCATCGCGGTAGTCGCTTCCGGTGGCGACACGGACATAGCGCGGGTCAGGGCTGATCCCGTTCGAGACATCGAAGCCGACCCAGCCAAGCCCCTCGAGATGGGCCTCGGCCCAGGCGTGGGTGGCCTCCTGCTCGATCCGGTCGTTCATGAGGAGGTAGCCGCTGACATAGCGCGCAGGGATCCCGCTCGCCCGCGCGGCGGCGATGAAGATGTGGGCATGGTCCTGGCACACGCCCGCGCCCTGCCCGACCGCTTCCTCGGCGCTGGTGCGCGAATTGGTGCGTCCGGTCTCGTAGGCGACCCGGTCGCGGATCAGTGCAGACAGCGCGTGGAGGAAGTCGAGCGGCGCGCCGCCCTCCCGGTCGACAAGGTCGCGCGCCGGCACGTCGCGCAGCAGCGCGCGCAGCTTGGCGCCCGCGCGGGTCAGCGGGGTCTGGCGCAGGAAGTTCCACAGCGGCAGGTGGCCCGAATGGCGGCCGATCACCCCGGCATTGTCCTCGGTCTCGACCACGCCCTCGCAGGTCACCGTGACCTCGCGCGCGCCCGGCGTCAGGCTGATCAGGGTGACATGGTTGAAATGCTGGTCGTCATATTCGAGCTCGGCCACGGCATTGTCGAGGATCATCCCCCAATCGATAATCCGCTGGCCCTGCGTGGCCTTGGGCGTGAGCCGCAGCCGTTGGAGCGCGTGCACCACCGGCTGCGTGAACGCGTAGTGGGTGGTATGGCGGACCTGGAGTGTGAGCTTGCTCATGCGTGGAACCGGTAATCCTTGGCGATCGCGCGGGCGATACCGGCGTTACGGGCGAGCGCATCGACGAGATATTCGTGCAATCCTGCCTCGAAAATCTGATCGACGGTCTGCTGGCTAAGTCTGGCATCGGCCTCGCGCA
>JANNWO010000193.1:0-6583 GCA_031408395.1 Sphingomonadales bacterium
TCGTCGTCGACCTGATCGACCTTGTTCATGTACACGACCAGCGCCGGCACGCCGACCTGACGGGCAAGCAGGATGTGCTCGCGGGTCTGGGGCATCGGTCCGTCGGCAGCGTTCACGACCAGGATCGCGCCATCCATCTGGGCGGCACCGGTGATCATGTTCTTCACGTAGTCGGCGTGACCCGGGCAGTCGACGTGTGCATAGTGGCGCGCAGCCGATTCATACTCGACGTGGGCGGTCGAGATGGTGATCCCGCGAGCGCGCTCTTCCGGAGCCTTGTCGATGTTGGCGAAGTCCACGGCAGCGCCGCCGTAGGCTTCAGCCATCACCTTCGTGATCGCCGCGGTCAGCGTGGTCTTACCATGGTCGACGTGACCGATGGTGCCGATGTTGCAGTGCGGCTTATTCCGCTGGAACTTTTCCTTGGCCATTTCTCTAGTGTACCTTCTTGAATGAAATGATGTGTTCGCGGGAGAACGGCGGTACCCGCTGAATCAGGCGCCGCCCCTAGACCGTCAGACCGGCTTAGGCAAGTTTCTCCTTGACCTCGGCTGCGACGTTGGCCGGAACCTCGTCATAGTGCGAGAATTGCATGCTGTAATTCGCGCGCCCTTGCGAGAACGAGCGCAGTTCGTTGACGTAGCCGAACATGTTGGCGAGCGGCACGAACGCCTCGACCGCCTGAGCATTACCGCGGGTGTCGGTGCCCTGGATCTGTCCGCGCCGCGAGTTAAGATCGCCGATGACATCGCCCAGATATTCATCCGGGGTCACAACTTCGACCTTCATGATCGGCTCGAGAAGCTTGATGCCAGCCTTCTGCGCAACTTCACGCATCGCACCGCGCGCGGCGATTTCGAACGCAATCGCGCTCGAGTCGACGTCGTGGTACGCGCCATCGGTCAGCTTGATGCTGAAATCGATGATCGGGAAGCCGACCAAGTGCCCACTGGCAGCCTGTTCGCGGAAGCCCTTCTCGATCGCCGGGATGTATTCGCGCGGGATGTTCCCGCCCTTGATCACGTCCTCGAAGATCACGCCTTGGCCACGCTCACCGGGAATGACCGTAACCTTCACGCGGCCGAACTGGCCCGAGCCGCCCGACTGCTTCTTGTGGGTGTAATCAACGTCGACTTCGCGCGCGAGGTATTCACGGTAAGCCACCTGCGGCGCACCGACATTGGCCTCGACCTTGAATTCACGGCGCATGCGATCGACGATGATGTCGAGGTGCAATTCGCCCATGCCCTTGATGATGGTCTGACCGCTTTCCTGATCGGTCGACACGCGGAACGATGGGTCTTCCTGTGACAGGCGGTTGAGCGCGATGCCCATCTTTTCCTGGTCAGCCTTGGTCTTGGGTTCCACCGACAGTTCGATCACCGGCTCAGGGAACTCCATCCGCTCAAGCACGATCGGCGCCTTGTCCGAACACAGCGTGTCGCCGGTGGTGGTTTCCTTCATGCCGGCAAGCGCGATGATGTCGCCCGCAAAGGCTTCGTCCACGTCCTTACGCTCGTTCGCATGCATTTCGAGCATACGGCCGACCTTTTCCTTCTTGTCCTTCACCGAGTTCAGGTAGATGCCCTTGCCGAGCGTGCCCGAGTAGATGCGGATGAAGGTCAGGCTGCCGACGAACGGATCGTTCATCACCTTGAACGCGAGCGCGCTGAACGGCGCTTCATCGGTAGCAGGACGGCTGTCCGGCTCGTCGCTGTCCATCTTGAGGCCCTGAACGTCAGGAATGTCGAGCGGCGACGGCAGGTAATCGACCACCGCGTCGAGAAGGGGCTGCACGCCCTTGTTCTTGAACGCCGAGCCGCAGCACACCGGCACGAACGACTGGTTGAGCGTGCCCTTGCGGATCAGCGCCTTGAGCGTCGCGACGTCCGGCTCGTTGCCTTCGAGATAGGCTTCCATCGCGTCATCGTCCTGCTCGACGGCAAGTTCGATCAGTTCGCTGCGATAGATCGCAGCTTCGTCGGCCAGATCGGCGGGGATTTCCTCGTAGAAGAATTCGGCGCCCAGCGCCTCGTCCTTCCAGATGATCGCGCGGTTGTTCACCAGATCGACCAGGCCCTTGAGGTCAGCTTCAAGGCCGATCGGGATGTACAGCACAGCCGGACGCGCACCGAGACGATCGATGATCGACTGCACGCAGTATTTGAAGTTCGCGCCGGTGCGGTCCAACTTGTTGATGAAGCACATGCGGGGGACGCCGTACTTGTCGGCCTGACGCCATACGGTTTCGGACTGAGGCTCAACACCCGCCACGCCGTCGAAGCACGCCACGGCGCCATCCAACACGCGCAGCGAACGTTCGACTTCGATCGTGAAGTCCACGTGTCCCGGGGTGTCGATGATGTTGATGCGGTGTTCGGGACCGTCGGCTACCGACCAGAAGCAGGTCGTCGCGGCGGACGTGATCGTGATCCCGCGCTCTTGCTCCTGCTCCATCCAGTCCATCGTCGCCGCGCCGTCGTGCACTTCGCCGATTTTGTAGGACTTGCCGGTGTAGAACAGGATCCGCTCGGTCGTTGTGGTCTTGCCGGCGTCGATATGCGCCATGATGCCGATATTGCGGTAGCGGTTGAGCGGATGGCTGCGTGCCATGATGAATTCCCTGAGGTTGGAGGAGCGGGGCGGGCCTACACGACCTCACGCGCGCTCCATATAGTTGCTAATGTGACGGCGGAAAGACCGGCCGCCCGATTTTCACCGGAGCGGCGGCGGTCCCCCGACCAACACCTACCAGCGGTAGTGCGAGAAGGCGCGGTTTGCGTCCGCCATGCGGTGCGTGTCTTCGCGCTTCTTCACCGCGTTGCCGCGGTTGTTCGCCGCATCGAGCAACTCGCCCGACAGACGCGCTGCCATCGTCGTTTCCGGACGACCGCGCGCAGCGGTGATCAGCCAGCGGATCGCGAGCGCCTGGGCACGCTCGGGACGCACCTCGACCGGCACCTGGTACGTAGCACCGCCAACACGGCGGCTGCGCACTTCGACCTGCGGCTTCACATTGTTCAGCGCATCGTGGAACAGCTGGATCGGATCGGCCTTGGCCTTCGATTCCACCGTGGCGAGCGCAGAGTACACGATACCTTCAGCGACGGCCTTCTTGCCGTCATACATCAGGTTGTTCATGAACTTCGAAAGGATCTGATCCCCGTACTGGGGATCGGGCAGGATGACCCGCTTTTCGGGACGACGACGACGTGACATATTTTGTCTCCAAATTCTCTAAACACCCCGCCCCGGACTTGATCCGGGGCCCCGCTTCTCTTCCGGCGCCCATCCGAGCAGCCAAGCCAGCGGGATCCCGGGCCGGGCCCGGGACGGCGGGACGGCCATTACTTCGGACGCTTGGCGCCGTACTTCGAGCGGCTCTTCTTGCGGTCCTTGACGCCCTGCGTGTCGAGCACGCCGCGCAGGACGTGGTAACGCACGCCGGGAAGATCGCGCACACGCCCGCCGCGGATCAGCACAACAGAGTGCTCCTGCAGGTTGTGGCCTTCGCCCGGGATGTAGCTGATGACTTCGCGCTGATTGGTCAGGCGAACCTTGGCCACCTTGCGCAGCGCCGAGTTCGGCTTCTTCGGGGTCGTCGTGTAAACACGGGTGCAAACGCCGCGCTTCTGCGGGTTCTGCTCCATCGCAGGGACCTTGCTCTTGGCCTTCTGCGGAACGCGGCCCTTGCGGACCAGCTGGTTGATTGTCGGCATTAGTTCTCACTTCACCTGATAAGGGTGGAACGGGTGCCGGATGTTGGGAGGAGGATTTTGCCTTGTGCGAATACCGCCGTCCCGGGCTTGACCCGGGACCCAGCTAGCAGAAACACCCGCGAAGCGGACCTTCTGCCGTCACACAAGCCGAAACGCTCCACCCGCATATCCGGCCCTTCGGCCACCGGGTTACTTTAACGATTTCCCCTGTTGGAGAGCGCACCGCCAATGTTCAGCTCAATCCGGGTTTAGTCGGAAGATGGGCGCCATTAGGCGGGATTGGGTGGGGGGTCAAGGGTGGGTGTTGGATGGAGGGAGGCGTCCAACAACCTCGCCTTTGCCACTGGCTCGGCGCGAAGCGCCGCAAGGCCGACCGGCCGCCCGAGCCAATGCGAGGAAAGCCAAGGCGGACGGACGTCCGCCGCCCGGCGCTTGAGGGCGAAAACAAAAGACTCGCGGAGCCGGTAGGCTGTCGTTCGGCGCCCCGGCGAAGGCCGGGGTTCGGCTTACCTTCCTTGCACGACTATGACTCCAAGCGATCGCAGGCAAAGCAGCATCTAAACGCTCGGAGGGATCACCGCTACACTTAGCTGGTGCCTAAGCGCGTCTAACTTAGAGGGATCGAACGGGATTTCTTGGCCCGATTTCGCCTCGAAATCAGAAAGAATCGTTGTGAGCATGTTGGCCAGAAGTTTGGCCGTGACATGTGTCATACCGATATGAGATGCTGGCGCTTGCGCCTGTCCTTGGACAGAGAAACGCAGTTGGCAATCGTTATCGGTGAATCCGATGCTTAGCTCATTGCAGAAGAGAATGGGCGTCAAGCTGATGGGCTGAAACTGTGGTTCCATTGCTACTCAATTTCCTTATCAGTGAAGCGCGTAACGATTGCTAGCGGCCGAAGTTGGAATGACGTGCGTCTGCGGAACGTGTCCGTCGCCGACGGACACGACAATTCCGCTAGAATCTTGCCATTGCGTGGAGAGAGTTGTCATTGGTAGCGTCCAAGCAACGTGCAGCCGATCTTCAGCAAAGCTAGGTATGTCGCGATCGATTGGCTCTTGGTTATCCGTGAGAAATTCGCTGAATGGCACGAATTTCACCACCAAGGCCACGTCTAAACCGGACGCGATCTTCTGCAGCGTCCTGATGCTGGCCGGAGGCTGCGAGTTCTCCCAACGCGAAACTGCCGTCTGCTTAGTTTCAGCAAGGGCAGCAAATTCAGCCTGCGTCAATCCGCGACGTTGGCGCATTCGTTGGATTTGAATGGCAATACTGTCGGAGATCGTGTCTTCAACAAAGAAATCACGATACTCCTTGTCTGAAAAATTAGCCCAAATCTTTCTCAAAGATTTAGAAATCCTCGACATCACCCAATCCCTTTGAAAATTCAATAAGCATCTGCTCAGCTTCATATATTTTGTCTTTGGAGAGTTTTTTCCCCTTTTTTAGCATCCCGTTGAAGACAACAATTTCTTTTTTCGCGTTATTTCTTGCGCACAAAAAGCGTATTTGGCAGTTGGGTTTGAGGCGCTGCAAATCCGTGGTTTCGTAATTTACCACCCACACGCCTTGCAATTGCTCCAACCTTCCGATCATCCTTACTCGGGACTCGACTCTGCTTCGGTCGCGCTTCGACACTTCGGATGAAGCCATGAAATCGTCAGTGGGACACGTCCCATCAGGCCTTCGAAACTTCATTACCTTCCATGTGCTCATCACTCCGAATTGCGCGATCTGAGCCTGTGAGTCTATCCCCCCCAGATATTACCATATCGTTATATTGCAAGCACGGATCGACGAAGAGAGGCAGGACGCGGCCCCCTCCCCTCCGCGAGTTGTTTGTTTAGCCCCTCAAGCGCCGGGCGCAGCGCGTCCGCGCTGCTTGGCTTTCCTCGCATAAGCTCGGGCGGACGCCCAAGCCCTTTGGCGCCCTTGCGGCGGCTTCGCCGCCGATCACCGCCATCCGTGCCGTTGGTGGCTCCGCGCCCACCCCCGGCCCCTCCCGCGTGCGGGAGGGGGGTATGAGCGCCATCTTCCCCCTCCCGCTTGCGGGAGGGGAGCGAGACTTGGCGGCTTGCCGCCTAGTCGCAGCGGGGTGGGCAAACGCATTTTCCTACTCGGCTCCGCTCTGTCACCCCTCCCCCCATGTCCAATCACCCCTCCCCCGGTCCCACGCAGCCCATCTTGCGCAACAAGCGCAAGATCCCGCGGCAGGCGACCTCCTCTGTCGCGCGCGAGTTCACCGATCTGTCGCTGATCGAGGATGATCCGCTGCTCGACTTCCTCCCTTATTGCCACAAGCAGCCGCGCGGGAATTCGATCACGCCGGACGTGCAGCGCGCCTTTATCCTCGAGCTTGCCGCGACCGGCATCGTCACGGCGGCGGCGGCGCGGGTCGGGAAGAGCCTTGAGGCGCTTTACAAGCTGCGCGCGCGGCCCGGGGCAGAGGACTTTGCGCGGGCCTGGGACGAGGCGCTCGGCTGGGGGGTGATGCGGCTTCAGGATTGCGCGATGGAGCAGGCGATTGGTGAGGGGATGTCCAATCCGCGGACCAATTCGATGCTGTGCTGGGTGATCCAACACCGCAGCGGCCACATGGTCGACGCGCGGCAGGTGAAGCCCGGCCACTGGCTGTACGAGCGCATTCGCAACGAGGTGACCGGCGAATGGGGTGAGGATGAGGAGGACTAGCTTCCCCTCCTTTTCAAAGGAGGGGATCGAGGGGTGGTTGCGGCGCGCCAGCGCCGCTCTCCGCGGCGTGGCCCCCCCCCCACCCCCACCCCCCAGGAAGAGGGGGCGGTTGGGCCAGAGAAACAACCAGCGCCCGGACCGTCTTGATGCGCCAGATCGGCGGGGGGGCG
>JANNWO010000194.1:0-2647 GCA_031408395.1 Sphingomonadales bacterium
GCGCGCCGCGCGGCTGGCGCAGGCGTGGGACTTTATCGGCAAGCTCCCGCGCGGGCTCGAAACCGAAATCGGGGACAACGGCATCCGCCTCTCGGGCGGTCAGCAGCAACGTCTTGCGCTCGCACGGGCGCTGTTCCGAGATCCGCCCGTTTACATCTTCGACGAGGCAACCAGCATGTATGATCTCGATGGGGAGGCGGCGTTCGTTGAGGCCTGCATCGAGATGCTGAAAGGGCGCACGGTGATCATCATCACCCACCGTCCGGCGAGCCTCGCGTTGGCCGACCGCATCATCAATGCAACGCCAGATGGCTTGGTTGAAACTCTGGGGAAACGGTCGCTGCGCGCCTGACGCTAACGCGGGATCAGGCGGCTGCAGGAGCTGCCAGCTGCTTATCGACCAGCTGCCCGATAAGCTCGGCGAGATCCTGCTCGATCACTTCGCGCGGCGCGTCGAACTCTGCTTCGATGAGGTCAGCCAATTGGGCAAGGCTCGCCTCGCCTTGCGACAGTTGTTCCCACACGCGGCTACCGACTGCGCCAAGGCCGAAATAGGTGCCGCTGACCAGATCGAGCAGCACCATCTCGCCGCCGACCTCGCGGGCGACCACGTCGTCGGAGGCGCGAAATCTTTCGCTATTCATCATTGCCAGCCTCAACCTTGTTAACCTCAGCTGCGACCGCCTCAATCACGCGCGGCAATTCCGCGTAATCCCTGAGGTAGTCAACAGAATAGCACGGAACATCGCAGGCCAGCCCCACAATGCGACCGAAATGCCCGCGAAGCCTGCCCTTGTCCTCCACATCGAGCACGAAGGAATGCGGCAGAAGCAACTGCGCCGCCCGGTGCTGATCCAGCTGCGCAATCGCGAGCAATGCGTCGTGGTCAGACCCGAGGAGGAAGATCGCCGCGAGCGGCGCGGGGGTGCCTTGGAACGGCAGGGTGACGGCATTGGCGACGTCGATTTTCTCTTCGCCTTCCGCCATCTCGGGATCGGTCCCAAGCACATAGGCGGCACTATCGGCGAACAGGCGCAGGCCCGACGGCTTGGGTTGGAGGTGGTAGGCGCCGTCCTTGATCACCAGCTCGATCACATCTTCGGTGAGGTAGGGGTGCCCGGCCTTGGCGAAAGCGCCCGCAAGCGTGGTCTTGCCGTCACCCGATTGGCCAAGGAATACCACCGCACGCCCGCCGACCGCCGCCGCACTGCCGTGCAGAAACAAGCCGCCGAGGTGATCGCCGATCAGCGGCAACACGGCGTTGCAGTAGAGGCTGTGGAAGTGATTTTCCGCGATGCCCGGCACGGGCCAGCCGGTCACCCGCCGGCAATCGGCATCGATCGCGAAATCGGCCTCGCCCAGAAAGCGCAGCAGGAAGCCGTCAGCCTGGCGGTGGAATTCGGCCTTCACGCATTCGCCGGGCAGCACCCAGCGGTCGTAGGGCTCGCTCGCCAGCGGCGCCTGCTCGCGCGGGGGCTTGACGACGAAAGCGTCCACGCGTGCGCCTAGACCGTGCAATCGTGCGCGAGCACGTCTTTGACGAAATCGCGGATCGCCTGCGGGCTCGGCAGAAGGTCGGGCCGTTCGGCCAGCACCGTGGCGATGATCTCCTCGCCCGAGCGCTGCCCGTCGACCTGGGCAAGCACGAAAGCGCGTGCCTCGCCGTCGCGGGTGAGCGCCAGTGGCCGGCCCGAGTCCCTGACGAGGTCGGCCGGGGTCAAGACCGTGCTGTTGAAGGTCGAAAGCTTCTGCACCGGGACGCCGCCGGGAGGCTGAATGGTCCAGGCGATGATGTGGGTGTCGGCCATGAAGCGCAGCGACACGCGCACCTCGTCGCCCGCCTCGACCGTGAAGCTCTCGCGCGCCGGGAAGAAGGCCTGCGGACGCTGGATGCTGGCCGGGTCGAGCGGCGAGTTCGTCATGCGGATGTCGCCTGCGAGCTGGCAATCGAACCATCCCGCAAAGCCGTCGAACTGTCCCGCCCGGGCCACTTTCAGCACCGCTTCGAAGCGGAACAGCCCGGTTTCGTCCTCGGCCAGATCGACATGGCCAAGGTGTACCGCCTCGCCGAGCAGATCGGCCGGCTCGAAGTTGTGGCGATAGCGGACGTTGCAGCTGAGCTCGCCCAGCCAGCGATAGGGCTCGGGCACGGCGTCGGTGCTCCACGTCCTTGCTTTGGTGTGGCAGACGTCCGACGAAACCGCAGCGACCATCAGGTCGAGCGCCTGCGGGATCATCTTGCCGCCAGGCTTGAGGAAGCGCCGGCGCGCGTCGCGCATCAGCGGGATGATGCCGTAGTCGAAGCCCATGTAGCCGACATGGTCGCAAATGATCAGGTCAACGCGCTCGGGCAGGTCGGCGCGGAAGGTTGAATCCGCGATGCAGGTGTAACGATCGCCGAGCCCGGCGCGCTCCATCGATTCGCGTGCGAGGTGGATCGCGTCTGAGCTGTCGATGCCCCAGCAGCGCGCGGCGCCCGCTTCAAGGCAGAACAGCCCGAGCACGCCCACCCCGCAGCCAAGATCGGCGACCATATCGCCCGGCGCGAGCTTGGCAGCGATCGCGCGCCGGTAGAGCGCGTTGCGGCCGGGGAGGGTCAGGTAATCGATGTGTTCGACAAGCGCGCTGGTCATTGGCAATCCGTTCC
>JANNWO010000195.1:0-8282 GCA_031408395.1 Sphingomonadales bacterium
CCGCCCTGGCGCAGGACGCCGCTCCCCCGCCCGAAGATGAGGGCGACAGCGCCAATGATCCGGTGATCGTCATCGACACCCACGACAGCGCGTATGACGCGATCATCGTCACCGGCGCCGTTCGACAAGGCGGCGCGCAGGATGTGAAGCACTTCCGCTCGGTCGCGCTCGATGAATTCAGCGAAGAGGGCCTGCCTCAGGCGGCTAGCTTTACGGTCGAAGGCTTGCTCGGCGAACACGATCTGCTGCTGCCTTCCAAGGCGGCGTGCGAGCAGCTGTTCTGCGTTTCCGCCCATGCCAAGGCATCGGCGCGCGCGAAGGGCGAGTATTTCCTCGGCATCGGCTTTGACAGCGGCATCGACGGCGCGGCCTATGCCGCCGAACCGATCAGCCTGATCGCTGTGATCGACCGCTCCGGTTCAATGTCAGGCGAGCCGATCGCGCGGGTCAAGGAGGGCCTGCACGCGGTGATCGACCAGCTGGGCGAGAACGACCGGCTTGGCATCGTGATCTACGGCACGACCTCGATTGTGCATCAGCCGGTAATCGATGTTGCCGGCAGCAAGGAGGCGCTGCACCGCGCTGTCGATGCGATCCAGATCGACGGGTCGACCTCGATGGAAGCGGGCATGAAGCTCGGCTTTGCTACCGCCTTTGCCGAACTCGGCAGCAGCCGCGGCAAGACCCGCATGATGCTGTTCACCGACGAGAACCCAAATACTGGTAACACCACGCCCGAAGGCTTCATGGCGCAGGCCATCGACGGATCACGCAAGGGCGTGGGCCTCACCACCATCGGCGTCGGCGCGCATTTCGATGGCGCGCTGGCGACCCGCGTGTCGAGCGTGCGCGGCGGCAACCTGTTCTTCGTCCCCGCCGAAGGCGCGGCCACCGAACTGTTCGCCACGGAATTCGGCAACATGGTGAGCGAGGTGGCGCAGGATCTGGTGATCTCGATCGACCCGGCCGACGGGGTGAAGGTCGACGCGATCTACGGCGTGCCGGGCGAGCTGATTGCCGATGCCGGCAACGGCACGGTGACGGTCACGATCGGAAGCGCGTTCCTGTCGAACAACGGCGGCGGCATTTTCGCATCGTTGGAAGGCAGCGCCAGAGGCGCGCCGCTGGCCGAGATCGCGGTCAGCTACACCAACGCCGTCACCCAGAAGCGCGAGAGTAACGCCGACACGGTCGCGCTCTCGCCCGAAGGCGTGCCCGCCAACCTCGCCAAAGCCGAGGTGCTGGTCGATCAATTCGTCACCACCCGCGCCGCGCTCGCCGCCTATCACGAGCGGCGAGACGCCAAGGGCGCAGCGGAGCTGCTTGCGGGGCTGTCCGAAAGAATTGCCGCCTCGGGCATCTCGGGGCTTGATGGCGAGGTCGAACTGGTCGCGGGCCTTCAGGCCAAGGCGACCCGCCTTGCCGGGCTGGGCGGACGTACCCTGCCGAACGAGGTATTCGGCACCTGGCGCGTCGCGCGGCACAAGGGCGTCGACGATGTCGCGCGCGGTGACCTCATCGAGATCAGCGAATACGGCGAATTCATCACCGAACGCACCCGCGGGCGCGATGCGGGCGAGGAAATCTATCAGGACTACGCGATCAACGAACGGCAATTGCACATCGAAGGCACCGACCTCGTGTTCGATTACCGCATTCGCGGCAACCGCCTGATCCTCCAGAACGTCTTCGACGGCACCCAGATCGTGATGGAGCGCGAGGAGACCTGATCCCCGCGTGGATTAAGGCGCGGTTCAAGCGCGGGGGCGATACTGGTGGTCCCTGTCGGTGGAGAATGGACATGACCCCGCGCAACCTTGCTCTCGCACTCGCCGCCCTGCCGCTGACCCTGGCGGCCTGTGCGCCGAACGATCCGGCCAAAGAGGTCGCACGCACTGTGGCCGCAATCGCCGCCGCGCCTGCGGCCACGGTGCTGGGAGCGGGGCAGAGGTGCATTGACCGCTCGCAGGTGCGCAATACCGTGGTGCGCTCGGACAGGGTGATCGACTTCGAGATGTTGGGCGGCAAGGTCTACCGCAGCACCTTGCGCAACAGCTGCCCCAGCCTGAACTTCGACCGCGCGATCACTTACGAGACCTCGATCGACCAGTTGTGCACGCCGCAGATCATCTACAGCCTGCAAAACATCGGCGGCAACCTCCAGCGCGGCGCGGGCTGCTCGCTCGGCGAGTTCGTGCCGGTGGCGTATGTGAAGAAGGCCAAGGGCTGACGGCTGAGGACTGAAGCATTCTAGCCCTTTCCGTCTACGGGTGAGGAAGACCCGGGCCGCGACGCGGATTATGAATTCCGCAACCAGAATGACCTAGGCTTAGCCAATGACCCGCAAGCGTGACAATGTGGTCTCCTTTCGCAAGCCTTTTCGCGCCGTGCCTCTGCGCGGGAAGAACAAGCGGACATCCTTGCCGCCGAGGCGCATCAGGCCGCAAATATCGTGGCGACAGGCTTGGTTTGAGACCCGTCCTCTTGTTCTCCTGATAGGCTTGGTGACCGTTTCCACGATTGCCGCCATGCCGGGAGCCTATGAGCCACCATCCTTCCTGCAATCGGAGCCTGAACGGATTTCGGGCAATTTCACGCGATGTGGTAACGGCAGGGGATATTTCTGCGTAATCGACGGCGACACCTTCCGCATCGGTGAGCGCTCAGTGCGGGTGGTGGGGATCGATACGGCTGAGATAGATGCCCGCTGTCCAGCCGAAGCCAGGCAGGCGGAAATCGCCACCGCAGCCCTTCAATCCTGGTTGAACCGTGGCCCTTTCCAAATGACCGCGCGCATTGATGAACCCAGCGACCATTATGGACGGGAATTGCGCATCATAAGGCGGATCGACACCGATAAGCGCGTAAATCGTCTTGCTGACTGGATGCAGTCAGACGGCGGCGCACGCGGCTATCTTGGCGGATGGCGTGGGGGATGGTGCTAGCCCGCGGTTAAGCGCGATCACCGCACGGTGATGTGCGAGGGGTATAGGCCCTCAGCCCCGCCCATCCCCGAAATTGCTCTCGTCCAGCTCCAGCCCCGCGCGGCCATCCGCCGCCGTGTGTGCGGGGGCGTGGGGGTGATCGACAACTTCGGGCTCCTCGACCTCCAGCATCCCTTCCCACTTGGTGATGACCGCCGTCGCCACCGCGTTGCCGACCACGTTGGTGGCAGTGCGGCCCATGTCGAGGAACTGGTCGATGGCAAGGATGATCGCCACGCCCTCGACCGGCAGCCCGAACATCGCCAGCGTTCCGGTGATGACCACCAGCGAAGCGCGCGGCACCGCCGCGATGCCCTTGGACGAGATCATCAGGGTCAGCAGGATCATGATCTGCGTGCCGATGGGGAGCTCGATCCCGTAGGCCTGCGCGATGAACAGCGTCGCAAAGCTCATGTACATCATCGAGCCGTCGAGATTGAACGAATAGCCCAGCGGAAGCATGAAGCCCGAGATGCGGCGCGGCACACCGAAGCGGTCGAGCTGCTCAAAGAGCTTGGGCAGCGCGGCCTCGGATGATGCGGTCGAGAAGGCGATCATCAGGGGCTGGCGGATGTAGCGGATCAGCGCCCAGATGCGCTTGCCGAGGAAAGCTGCGCCGGCGCTCAGGAGGATCACCCACAGCAGCAGCAGCGAGAAGTAGAACTCGACCAGCAGGGTCAGATAGGTTCCGAGGATCGCCAGCCCGCTCGCCGCCACGACATTGGCGAGCGCGCCGAACACCGCGATAGGCGCGTAACGCATGACGTAACCGGTGACCTGCAACATCATCTCGGCCAGCGCGTCCGCGCCCTTGACCAGCGCCTTGCCGCGCTCGCCGATGGCAGACAGGGCGACCCCGGCGAAGATCGAGAACACGAGAATCTGGAGGATGTTGTTGGTCGCCAGCGCATCGACCGCGTTCTTGGGGAAGATCGAGAGGATGAACTCGGTCGCCTTCAACTCCTTGACCTCGCCGACTGCTGCGGCGGCGGCGGCGACATCGGGGATCGGCGCACCGATGCCGGGCTGGAACAGGTTGACCAGCACGAGGCCGAGCCCGATCGAGACAAGGCTCGCAGTGATGAACCACGCCAGCGCCCGCACGCCGATACGGCCCAACGCGGCGCTGTCGCCCATGTGGGCGATGCCGACGACGATGGTGGAGAGCACCAGCGGGGCGACCAGCATCTTGATGAGGTTGAGGAAGATGTCCGAGAGCAGCTTGAACCACGGCGCGATGTCGGCTTTGATTATGTCGGCCGCGACCATCTGGTTGAGTGTCTGCCCCACGATCACGCCGAGCACCATGCCGATCAGGATATAGAGGGTAAGCTTGCGGTCCATTGTCGCTCCCGTCCGCCGCGGCGGTTAGTTCTCTGTTTCGGCCAATGCCAGCGCATCGCTGGCGATGCGGGCGTAGATGCGCGCGAGCACGGCAAGATCAGGGATCGCCACCGCCTCGTCGCGCTTGTGCATCGTCGCGTTGCACAGGCCGAATTCGATCACCGGGCATACCGAGCGCAGGAACCGCGCGTCGGACGTGCCGCCGGTGGTGGAAAGCTCGGGCGCGGTGCCGGTCTCGGCCGCAACGGCATTGCTGACCAGCTTGGAGAAGGCCCCCGGCTCGGTCAGGAACGGCTCGCCCGAGATGACGGGGCGGGCTTTGCCGCCATGCTTTGCAGCGATCGCCATGACCCGTTCGGACAGGCTGTGCCCGGTATGGAGGTCGTTGAAGCGGATCGAGATGCGCGCCTCGCCCTTGGCCGGGATCACGTTGTGCGCGCGGTTGGGGGCGGTGATCTCGGTGATCTCGAGATTGCTCGGCTGGAACCACTTGGTGCCGGTGTCGAGCGTCAGCGAGTCCAGCTCCGCAAGGATCGCGACCAGCTTGGGCAGCGGATTGTCGGCGAGGTGCGGATAGGCGACGTGGCCTTGCGTGCCCTCGACGGTGATGAAGATGTTGACCGATCCGCGCCGACCGATCTTGGCCATGTCGCCCAAGCGGTTCACCGAGGTGGGCTCGCCGACGAGGCACAGGTCGGGCTGGTGGCCGTTCGCCGCCAAGTAGTCGATCAGCGCAAGGGTGCCGTGGAGCGCGGGGCCTTCCTCATCGCCGGTGATGATGAAGCTCACCGTGCCCGCATCGGCAGGCACATCGGCGACGGCGGCGACCATTGCGGCGATGGCGCCCTTCATGTCGACAGCGCCGCGCCCGTGGAGAAGTTCGCCCTTCACCTGCGGCTCGAAGGGATCTGACGCCCAGCCGTTTTCACCTCCGATCGGCCCCGGCGGCACAACATCAAGGTGCCCGGCAAAGGCGAAGTGGCGACTTCCCTCAGGCCCGGCGCGCACTGCAAACAGGTTCTCGACCGGCGCTTCCTCGCTCCCTTCCGCTCCGTCGCCGCGCGTAAAGCGGTGGACGGCGAAGCCCAGGGGGACCAGCATAGCCTCAAGCTCGGCGAACACGGCGCCGGTCGCGGGCGTCACCGAAGGTGCGGCGATCAGGCGCTTGGCAAGGTCGGCTACGTCGAGCATCATTCAGGGCCTAGCAGGAGTTATCGCCAATGCCCAAGCTCGATCTCTCTTCCATTCCCCAGACCAATGCGACCGGCTATCCGCCGCCGTTCGACGCGGCGGTGGGGGGGCGCTGGTATCGTCGGCTCGCCCCAGTTGCAGGCCTTACGCTGATGGGGGCGAGCCACTGCACGCTGCTGCCGGGCGCATTCTCCTCGCAGCGCCACTGGCACCACGGGCAGGACGAGCTGGTGGTGATGCTGACAGGCGAGGCGGTGCTGATCGACGACAGCGGCGAAACCCCGGTCGGCCCTGGAGACGTGCTCGCCTTCCCGGCGGGCGAGGCCAACGGCCACCACCTCCACAACCGCTCCGCCGACCCTTGCGTCTTCGTCGCCATCAGCGCCGGCGCACTCGGCGATGACAGCGGGGAATATTCCGATATCGACATGGTGTTCGACGCCGATGGCTACGCGCACAAGGACGGCAGGCGTTACGAGACCAAGCGCCTGCCGTGATCGACCTCGCAGGATTTGCCCTCGCAGTGCTGCTGATCGAGCTCACCCCCGGCCCCAACATGGCGTGGCTGGTGACGCTCACGCTATCCGAGGGCCGCCGCGCCGGGCTGGGCGCGATTGCCGGGGTGGCGCTGGGGCTTGCCGCCAATGCTGCGCTGAGCGTGCTCGCGGCGAGCGTGATCCTCGCGCAAGGCCCGGTCCTGACACGCGCCGTTTCAGTGCTGGCGGCGGCCATGATGGCGTGGATGGCGTGGGATGCGTGGCGCGATGCGGGTGAGAGCTCGACCGCTGCCAAGCCCCGCAGCGCCAGTGGGCGTCACGCACTCGAAGGCTTCGCGATCAACCTGATCAATCCCAAGTCCGCGCTGTTCCTCATCACCGTCATGCCGCAATTCGTCACGGGCGGGCGGCCAACTTTCGCGCAAGGCCTGACACTGGCGTCGGCGAGCGTTGCCATCGCCACCGCGATCCACCTTTCACTGGTGCTGCTTGCCGAGCACGCGCGCGCCGCCTTGATGGCCGAGGCGCGCGCGCGGTTGGTGCGCCGGGTGCTCGCGCTGGCGATGCTGGCGGTAGGCGCGTGGTTCCTGGTGAAGGCCTTCGCTTGACCCTTGGCGCCTAGTTGCCGCGCCGCCGTTCGTCCGGCACCACCAGAGCACCCGGCGCGAAGGCGCTGTCGAGCAGCTCGGCGATCCTCAGCCCCGCTTGCTGCACCCGCCGCTTGGCAATCGGCACGCCGCGCACAATGTCGTCCTGACTGAGCGCGGTTTTCTCGGGGAGCGGTCCGGGGCAGACGTTCTCGGTATCGAAGGCGGTGGGATAGACGAAGCCGCGCGCAATTTCCCAGCTCTCGCGGCCCCAGTCGTCGGGTTTGCCGCCCGCCAGCTCGGCGCGCTCGGCGGCGGTGTAGCGCCGCACAACCGGATCGGCGGGATCACTGATCGCGCGCTCGGCCAGCGGGCCGTCCCAGATCGAATGCAGGTTCAGCCCCGGCTTGATCCCGTAATCGGCCTCGCGGTCGTTGCCGCCCTTGTCTTCCTTGTCGCCCGAATGGAGCGGCATGTGCACATCGCCTGCAAAGTGCACCATGAAGGCGAGCGCCTCGAGCCTGACAGCAGCCGGCAGGCTCTCGTCGGCGAGGACGCGGTGCGCGCGGGTGATCTGTGCGGTCACGCAATTGCCCCCGGCGCAGTTGGAGCGCGGGTAGAACACCTCGCAGATCGGCGCGGTGCGGTAATGCCATGCGGCGGTGTAGCCCCAGCGCCAGCCTTCGCCGCGCACGCAATCGGCCCAGACCGCCGCGTCCTCGAGCGTCTTCAAGGGACACAGCGGCGTGCCCAGCTCCTTCTCGCGGGCGAGCAGCGCGCGGATCTTGGCGCGCACTTCTGGCGAGACATTGGCGAGCGCGATCGTCGCTGTCTGGCGGTGCGCATAGGCGCCCCACGCG
Organism: Sphingomonadales bacterium; assembly: GCA_031408395.1. Lineage (GTDB taxonomy): Bacteria > Pseudomonadota > Alphaproteobacteria > Sphingomonadales > Sphingomonadaceae > Erythrobacter. The sequence goes on from JANNWO010000195.1 coordinate 7,464, forward strand.
CCCGCCTGCACCGGCGCGAGCAGCGCGGCGAGCGCCGCCACGGCAAGGAAAAACCGCCTCATCGTGCCATCTCGAACTGTTCGATCACCCATTCCTCGTGGCTTGCTGCACCGATCCATTCGGCCATCCAGTCATGCTCCAGGATCGCCTGCATATAGGCCTGCGCAAAGCCCGGGACGCTGATGCCGTAGGTGATGAACCGCGTGACGATCGGCGCATAGAAGATGTCCGCCGCGCCGAAGGTGCCGAACAGATACGGCCCCGCGCTGCCGTGGCGTGCACGCGCTTCGGCCCACAGCTGGAGGATGCGAACGATGTCATGCTTGGTGGTTTCGGAGAGGCCGGGCAGCTCGACCCGGCGGCGGATGTTCATCGGCAGTTCGCGGCGCAAGCTCTGGTAGCCCGAGTGCATCTCGGCGACCATGGCGCGGGCCATCCCGCGCGCCGCTTCGTCCTTGGGCCAATAGCGTTCGCGGCCCACTTTGTCGGCGCAATATTCGAGGATCGCGAGGCTGTCCCACACCACCGCCTCGCCGTCCCACAGGATCGGAACCTTCCCACTCGACGGCTGGACCTCGCCCATGTCCTGCTTCAGGCGGTCCCACTCCTCGCCCATGATCGGCACGGTCAGCTCCTCGAAATGGAGCCCCGACTGCTTGACCGCGAGCCAGCCGCGCAAGCTCCAGCTGGAATAGTTCTTGTTGCCGATGATGAGTTTCATGAGGCGTTCCTGTTTTCGCGGCCACCTTCGGTGGCACAGACCTCCCGCCCCGCCTCCCCGCCCGGCCACCAATGATACCATCAGGCTATGGTGGCCGG
>JANNWO010000196.1:0-16369 GCA_031408395.1 Sphingomonadales bacterium
TTGAGGATGCCTTCGAAGCCAAGCCACTCGGCAAGCAGATAGAGCATGCATTCTTCCTTTGGTGCCCGGACCTGCGGGCCTTAGCCTCCCGCGCGGGCGTCCTCGGTATAATGTGCCACGAGCCTGCCCAATCCGACCGAATTGGAACCCTTCACCAGCACCGCATCCCCCTGCGCGAGACCGAATTGCGCCAGAGCCGCGATCGCTTCGGCAGGTGTCCCGCAATGCGCGAAGGTGAGGCCCTTGCCAAGCGAGGGGTTTGCACCTTTCCCCAGTTCGTCCGCGAGCACCGCCATCTCGTCGCCGACGAGGATCGCGTGGGTCACGCCCGCCTCGATGATGGGGTCTGCAAGCTGGCGGTGGAAGGCCTCGGCAAAGTCGCCGAGTTCCTTCATCGCGCCGAGCACCGCAATGCGGCGGGTCGCGGTCGTGGCGGCAAGCGCCTTGAGGGTTGCGCGCATCGAGGAGGGGTTGGCGTTGTAGCTCTCGTCGATGAGCAGCGCGGTCCCGCCCGCAACGGCGATGGTGTGCCGCGCGCCGCGACCTTTCATGCCGCCCATTTCGGCGAGCGCCAGCCCGGCGCTGGCAAGGTCGCCGCCCGCCGCGCGCACTGCGGCCATCACGCCCAGCGAATTGACGATCCAGTGCTCGCCCGGCTCGGCGATGGTGTAGCAGACGCGCCGGTCGCCCAGATCGGCGGTGACCAGTGATCCGCCGCCCGCTGCCGGGATCGCGTCGAGCAGCCGCACGTCGGCGGTCTTGGCGCGTCCGAAGGTCACGACATTGGCACCGCACGCCTTGGCGTGGCAGATCATCCGCTCGGCCCATTCGCTGTCGGCAGGGATAATCGCGACCCCGCCAGCCATCAGGCCGGTGAATATCTGCGACTTTTCGTCCGCAATGGCCTCAAGGCTGCCGAGGTTCTCGATATGCGCCGGCGCGATGGTGGTGATCAGCGCCACGTGCGGCCGCGCATGGGCGGACAAGGGCGCGATTTCGCCAGCATGGTTCATGCCCATCTCGAACACGCCGAAGCGGCTGCGCGCGGGCATCCGGGCGAGGCTGAGCGGCACGCCGACATGGTTGTTATAGCTCCTCACCGAGCGATGCGCCGCGCCGCGGCTGGCGCGGTCGAGGCAGGCGAAGATCGCCTCCTTCACGCCGGTCTTGCCGACCGATCCGGTGATGCCGATCCGCACCGCGTTCACCGCGCGGTCGCGCGCGGCGTGGGCGAGATCGTGCAGCGCCTTGGTGGTGTCGGCAACGAGCACATGGGGAAAGTCCACCGGGCGATCGACGATTGCAGCGACCGCGCCCTTGGCAAAGGCGGCTTCGAGGAACTTGTGCCCGTCCATCGCCTCGCCCTTCAGCGCCACGAAGACATCGCCCGGCTTCACATCGCGCGAGTCCATTTCGACGCCCGAGGCCTGAAAATCATGGCTGGCGATGCCTCCGGTCGCGGCCTCGATCTCGGACGCGTTCCACAGCGCTAGCGGGAGCGCATCGCGCGCTGTGACAGGCCACGCGTGCAGCATCGGGTGGGCCAGCGGCGCGTTCACTTCAAGGCACTCCCGTCCTTGGCCCCGGCGCACTGCCGTGCCACTTCGACATCGTCGAAAGCTTCGATCCGCATCTGATCTCCTGACCCGAATATCTGGCCCTGCTCGTGGCCTTTGCCGGCGATGAGCACAATGTCGCGCGGCCCGGCTTCCCCAATTGCGGCAGCAATCGCGGCGCGGCGGTCGCCGATGTTGCGCGCCTTTCCGCCCGCTCCGGAGAGGATCGCGGCGCGAATGCTCGCGGGGTCTTCGCTGCGCGGGTTGTCGTCGGTGACGATGGCAAGATCGGCGGCGCGCGCGGCGACCGCGCCCATCTCGGGTCGCTTGCCCGTGTCACGGTCCCCGCCCGCGCCGAACACCGCGATCAGCCGCCCGCCGTCCGCCACGTGAGGGCGCAGCGCGGCGATGGCGGCTTCGAGTGCATCGGGCGTGTGCGCGTAGTCGACATAGGCAGGCGCGCCCGCGGCATTCAGCGCCGCACGCTCCAACCGCCCGCGCACCGGCTGGAGCCGGGAAAGCGCGTCGAACACGGCCGATGCGCCGATACCGGTCGCCATCGCTAGGCCCGCCGCGACCAGCGCATTAGCGGCCTGATAGGCCCCGATAAGCGGCAAGTTGACCTTCCGCATCTCGCCGTCGTGTTCAATCGTAAGCATCTGGCCGAGCTGCCCGGGTTCGCGCGCGGCGAGGCGCAGGAAGGTGCCGCCCTCGCCCACACTCATAACCTTGAGCCCGCGCGCTTCGGCCTCGGCGATGGCCTTGGCGGTCCACTCCGAACCCTCGCCTGCCCCCCTGACTCCGACGTGGATCACCGCCGGGCTGCCGGGGGCGACCACCTCGGTGAACAATCGCATCTTGGCCGCGAAGTAGGCCTCCATCGTGCCGTGGTAGTCGAGGTGGTCGCGGCTGAAATTGGTAAAGGCCGACGCAGCCAGCGTCAGCCCTTCGTTGCGGTATTGCGAGAGGCCGTGGCTCGATGCCTCGTAGGCCACATGGGTGACGCCTTCGCGCGCGAGGCCCGCCATGTTGGCAAGGAAGGTGACGATGTCGGGCGTCGTCAGCCCGGTGGAGACGCTCCCGTCCGGCGTGGTGACGCCCAGCGTGCCGATGCTCGCCGCGCGCTCACCCGCCATGCGCCAGATCTGGCGGGTCATCTCTACGCAAGAGGTCTTGCCGTTGGTCCCTGTGACCGCGACGATGGTGGTGGGGTATGGCGCGAAGAAGCCCGAAGCAAGGCGTGCGAATGCCTTGCGCGGATTGGCGTCAGCGATGTGGAGTGCGCCTGCGACCTTGGCATCGGGCCGGGCGACGACGGCGATGGCGCCCGCTTCGATCGCGGCAGGAATGAAGTCCTCGCCATTAACCGCCGCGCCCTGGAACGCGCCGAACACAGTGCCGGGTGCGACCTTGCGGTGATCGATGGCAAAGCCGGTGACGGCCTGATCGCTTTCACCCGGCAGGCCAGCAGTGCGCAGAAGTTCGCCCAGCTTCATTCGCCCCGCCTCATTTGTCGCGATCCACCAAGTAGCGCAGGTCCGAGATATCAACGTCGCGCGTGTCATCCGGTTGCACGCCCAGCATCGGGCCGATGCGGGGCACCAGCTTGCCGACGATCGGCGCCGAGGTGAAGGCGGCGGTGCGCTGGAAGCTCGAGGCTATCGTGCCCTTGGGCTCATCGAGCAGCACCACGACGACGTAGCGCGGTGCGTCCATCGGGAAGGCTGCGGCGAACGAGGAGACAACCTTGGTCTTGTTGTAGCCGCCCACGCCCGCCTTTTCGGCCGAGCCGGTCTTGCCGCCGACGCGGTAGCCCGCCGCATCGGCGCTTTTGCCGGTGCCGTAGAGCGAGATCATTCGCATCAGTTGGCGCATTCGTGAGGAGGTCGATTCCTTGAACACCCGCTTGCCGCGCGGCACATCGGCAGGCGCAAGCTTCATCAAAGTCGACGGACGCCAGATGCCGCCATTGACCATCGCGGCATAAGCCGAGGCGAGGTGCAGCGGAGTAACGGAAAGGCTGTGGCCAAAGCCGACGGTCATGTTGGTGACCCGGCTCCACGGCCCCTTTTGCCAGATCGGACGACCGCGCGCGGGCAGCTCGATGATAGGGCGGCGGTCCATGCCAAGGTCGATCATCGCCCGCCGCAGACGTTCCGGCCCTAGCGCGTCGGCAACCCGTGCGGTGACGGTGTTGGAGGAATGAACCAGCGCCTGCGGCACGTTGAGGCTCGCCCCCAAGTTGTGCGAATCCTTGATGCTGCGCTTGCCCGCTGGGACGGGGCTCGCGTCCCACTGCTTGCTGAGGTCGCGCACCACGCCTGCATCGATCGCAGCGGCTACGGTCAGCGGCTTGAAGGTCGAGCCCATTTCGAACACGCCGTTAGTGGCGCGGTTGAAGACGTTGACCGGCCCGGATGCGCCCGCGACGTTAGGGTCGAATTCGGGGAGCGAGGCCATCGCCATCACCTCGCCGGTGTCGACATCGAGCACGATGCCCGCAGCCCCGATGGCGTTTGTGGCAAGCATCCCGCGGCGCAGCTCATCCTCGAGCGCGCCCTGCACCCGCACGTCGATGGAAAGCGCAACGGGCTCAGCGCGCATGTCGGGATTGGTGAGATCCTTGTCTAGCACCTGCTCCATGCCAGTCTGGCCGCCCTTGTCCTCGACGACATAGCCCAGCACATGGGCTGCGAGCGTGCCTTGGGGGTAATAGCGGTCGGTCTCACGCGGGATCTCGAGCGCGATTTCTCCCAGCGCGAACACTTTGTTGGCTTCTTCGGGCAGGATGCGGCGGCGCAGGTAGCCGGGTTTGCCCGAGGCGAGGCGCTTGGCCATGCGCGCCTCGTCGATATCGGGGAAAATCGTCTTCAACTGGCGCGCGACCTCGGCCGCAGAATGCACCAGCGGCGCGCCGTCGTCGCCCATCGCGCCGGGCTCGAACCACAGCGAGTAGGCGGGAAAGGCGCGCGCGAGCGGGGTGCCGTTGCGGTCGGTGATCTCGCCGCGCGGCGGCATCAGCGCTTCTTCAAGGCTGGTGCGCTGCGGCGCGGTTCCGGCAAAGCCCAGCGAGACGATGCGCAGCAACGCGATCAGAGCGATGAGGGCGAAGCCAGCAAACAGCCACAGCACCCGCACGCGCGCCAGCCACAGGATCTGGGCGCGCAGGGTGACACTGGGCAGGCGGCCGGCAGGGATGACAGGCGTTGCGGCATGAACGGCGCGCCCGGAAATGAGGCCGGACATGGGGCCAGAAATGGGGCCAGAATTGGGGGCGGTCAGGGAGACCGCCATCGTGTTCATTCGCCCAGGCCTTTTGCGGTAAGCCCCTGCGCGGCGAGAGCCTTGGCGACGCGCGGTGTTTCGGCCTTGGCGGGGCGGATCGGCGAGGCCTCGATCAGGAAGTCGCCGAAGGCCTGGGTGAAGACTGCGCCGGCATCCTTTTCACTTGCTGCCGAGGCCAGTGTGACCTTCGCGCCCGAGACCGGCGAGCGCATCGGCGCGTCGGACGCGGCCTCGTCGGTTCCTGTCTCGCCAATATCGGCGCGGGCGAGGCGGATCGGGTTGGGCGCATCGGGGCCGCGCACCTCGCCAAGGCTCGCCAACTGGCGCTCCCCGTCGAGGAACTGCCCGGAACGCGGCGCGGCGTAGCCGAACTCGACCTGGTTCCACTCGGCGAGCTGGCGCTGGTTGGCGCGCGTCTCGAACTCGGTCTCGAGCAGCAGCTTCTCGCGCTCGAGCGAGATCAGCTGGCGCTCGGCGAGCAGCACCTCGCTTTTGACCGCATGGACCTTGAAGCTGAGCACCGTGACCAGCGCGAGGCAGATCGCCAGCACGGCGGCCCAACCCAGCGAACGGGCTTGTGAGCTGTTCATCATGCTGCGAGGCTCCTCGGGTCGGCGGTGGTACGGACGGCGTGGCGCAAGGTCGACGAGCGCGCGCGCGGGTTGCGCGCGAGCTCTTCCTCAGAAGGACGAATAGCCTTGGAGACTTGCGCGAAGGTGGGCGCAGGCCCGGGGATTTCCCCGGGCATGTGGCGCGACACCGAACGGCCCGCGCCGCTGGCACTGCGCAGGAACTGCTTGACGATGCGGTCTTCCAGACTGTGGAAGCTCACCACCGCGAGCACGCCGCCGGGCACCAGCAGCGCCTCCGCTGCGGCAAGGCCAGCCTCGAGCTCGCCCAGCTCGTCGTTGATGTGGATGCGCACTGCCTGGAAGGTGCGGGTCGCCGGGTCCTTCTTGTCGTGCGGCTTGTGACCCAGCGCGCGGCGCACCACGCGGGCCAGCTCGCCGGTGGTCGCGAGCGGGCGCGCGGCGACGATGGCGCGGGCGACACGGCGCGACTGGCGCTCTTCGCCATAGAGATACAGCACGTCGGCAATGGCTTCCTCGTCGGCGGTGTTGAGGAAGTCGGCGGCGCTCTCGCCATCCCGGCTCATGCGCATGTCGAGCGGACCGTTATGCATGAAGGCAAAGCCGCGCTCACCCTGATCGAGCTGCATCGAGGAGACACCGATGTCCATCACCACGGCATCGACCTGAGTGACGCCGATCGCGGCCAGCTCCTCGCGCATGGCGGAGAAGCGCGCAGGGTGGAGCGCCAAGCGGCCATCAAAACGGGCGACCAGCGCCTGTCCGGCGGCAACGGCGTCGGGATCGCGGTCGAAAGCGTGGACACTCGCGCCAGCTTCGAGCAGCGCGGCGGTGTAGCCGCCTGCGCCGAAGGTCGCGTCGACAATGGTCATGCCGGGGCGCGGCTGGAGCGCGGCGACAACTTCATCAAGCAGCACGGGGATGTGAGGAGCGCTGGCGAGTTCGGGGCTCATTCGGCGGCTCCCTTCTTCGCAGCCGCGACGAGCTTGGCGCAGCTCGCCTGCGCGCCCTTCCAATCCGTGCCCATCAGCGCGAGCTCGGCGGGGTTCCAGATGAAGAAGAAATCGCCTGCGCCCTGAAAATACAAACCATCGCCCACCTTGCCGAGGTCGCGCAGATGCTCGGGCATGACGAAGCGCCCGCTCTCGTCGAAGGGGAGCTGCTCGAAGCCGAACAATTGCTGGGCGCGCACTTCGCGGTCGAAATCCTGCTTTTGCAGGCGGATCGCGCGCTCTTCCTCGCGCTCCAACTGGGCGTCGAGCTTTTCGGTGCGCGACAGGCCGAAGCCGACGAGGCAATCGAAACGGTCGTGAGCGGCAAGGCACAGAACGCGGCCAGCCGAGCTGTCTTTCACGGCCTTGCGGAAGGCAGGAGGCAGGACAAAGCGACCCTTGTCGCCCGCGGGCGAGAAGGCCTGTCCACTATATCCTCCAAAAGCAGACACGTGCCTGCATCCCCTCTTCCCCTCGCAGCGCTCCCTGACGGTGCTCCGCGACAAATGACCCGCTCGAATTCCCCAGACACGCCTTCCCTGCCCCGGCCGCACGCGTGCGATCGGATGCGCCGGCTCCACCAGCCGGACGCGAAGACAAACAGGCTTGTCTGATGGACCCCGGTCTTATCGGGGAAGGTGCGGGGATGGAAGGGATTTTTCGGGGATTTTGCGGGAAAACTTGGTAATTTTCTGATTTTACGTCATTTTGTATCTTCGCCCATACGGTCTCGTGGCGTGAATTTCACCAACAAACCATGCCAAATCCGGCCCAATCCCCTGCCCATCCCGTGATTTCCCGAGGGACTCGGCAGCGTCCGAGTCCCTTGTCCCGCAATTTCCCCGGTGGGCGCCTATTCCAGCGCCGCGCGGACCAGCGCGCGCAAGGCGCCGCCGCCCTCTCCGGCGAGTTCGGAGTGCTCGAACAGCGCGGCATCGGCGATCAAGGTAACCTGCCCCTTCCCCACCCGGCAGCGCGCCGCCGCGCTCCCGGCCAGCATGGTGCACTGCGCGGCGGCCGGATCGGTGATGGCGATGCGGCCCGGCAACTCCAGGGGAAGCAGGGCCGCGCCGAGGCGGCTTTGGATTACCGCCGGGGCCTGCGCCTCGTCGAAGCTCACCGCCAGCCCCCAGCGTTTGACCACCGGGAGGATCAGCGCAGTGTCGGCCGGGCGACGCGGATCGCCGAGCGGCAGGTCGTAGTCGCCGGTCAGCACCGGATCGAGCACCAGCAGCAGCCGGCCGCCTGCGCGCACCCAGTCGTCGAGCGCGACATTGTCCGCAGGCGAAAGCCCGCGCGGCTGGATCACCGCGAGACGAGTGAGGCCCTTTAGCGGGTCGGTGCCGGGCGCATCCGGGGACAGCGCAGGAATGGGCGAAAGGGTGTCGAGCGGCTCGATGGCATAGTCGCCCGACAGCGCCTGTCGCTGCCACGGCACTTCCGCGCTGCCATCCGCGATCGCAGTCATGTCGGCGCCGAGCGGCCAATAGAGCGGCAGGCTGCTCATCAGGCCGAGTTTTGTCCGGGGCGATGCATCTGCGTCCGCCGTATCGCCCGGCGCGCCGTGACACGCCGCAAGCGACAGCAGTGCGGCGGCGATCAGGCTATTGCGCAGGGGCAACATTGTCAGGCGCAGCCGGTGGCGCAGCCGTAGGTTCGGCGCTCGGCTCGGCGGCGATGTCGGGCACCACGCCTGCGTCCGCGAGCGGATTGGCCTGCGCCGCGGGAGCGCCCGGCTCGGTGGTCGGGGCGGCCTCGGGCACGGCAAGCTGGTCGTTGCGGTCGGCCTGCCCGCCGATGATGCTGGCAAGGCCCACAAGCAGCACCATCGCGCCGATCCCGAACAGCCCGACCTGCAACCGCTGCACCGCCTCGCCCCGCGCCGACGTGGCGGCGGAGAGCTCCTCTTCGGCGATCTCGGGCGCGGTCGCGGCGGGATCGCTCCCAGGTTGAGCGCGCGTGTGGAACAGGCTGCGCTGGTTCATCCGCAGCATCCGCTCACGCAGGGACAGCCGGCTCATGCCGCCGCTCCCATCGCGGCGGGCCGCGCGAGCCAATCGAACACCGGCAGGCCCTTCGCGGCCAACCATTCGGCATTGTAGAGCGTCGAAAGATAGCGGAAGCCCGTGTCGCACAAGATAGTGACCACCTGCGGCTTGTCGCGGCCATCGGCGACCAACTCCCGGCCCAGCGCCACCGCGCCCGCGACATTGATGCCCGACGACAGGCCGAGGCACAGGCCCTCGTCCTTCAGCAGCCGTTCGACCCAGACGATGCCTTCCTCGTCGGAGATGCGGAACTGCGTGTCGATTGGCGCGCCGTCCAGGTTGGCGGTGATGCGCCCCTGCCCGATCCCTTCGGCGACCGAGGACCCTTCGGCCTTAAGCTCGCCGTGGGCGTAGTAATTGTAAAGCGCCGCGCCATGCGGGTCGGTGAGCGCGATGCGGACGTTCTCGTCGAAGGCCTTGAGGCCAAGGCCCACCCCCGCAATCGTCCCGCCTGTGCCGGCGGCGCACGTAAAGCCGTCGATCCGGCCACCGGTCTGCTCCCAGATCTCCGGCGCGGTGCCCTCGATATGCGCGCGGCGATTGGCGATATTGTCGAACTGGTTGGCCCACACCGCGCCGGGTGTTTCTTCCGCAAGACGCCGCGAGGTATGCACGAAATGGCCCGCGTCGGAGAACTTGGTCGGCGGCACCAGCACCAGCTCGGCGCCGAGCGCCCGCAGCGTGTCCATCTTCTCCCTGGACTGGTTGTCGGGCATGACGATGATCGTCTTGTAGCCCCTCGCGTTCACCACCAGCGCGATGCCGATGCCGGTATTGCCCGCCGTCCCCTCGACCACCGTGCCGCCGGGCAGCAGTTCCCCGCGCGCCTCGGCATCGCGGATGATCCACAGCGCGGCGCGGTCCTTCACCGAGGAGCCGGGGTTGGCGAATTCGCACTTGCCCCAGATGTCGCAGCCGGCCGCCTTGCTGGGGCCGGCGAGGTGGACGAGAGGTGTGTTGCCGATAAGCGCGAGCGTGTCGCCGAAGGGCTTGGTGATGTTCATGACGTATGAATTAGGCGCTGAGGCCGCGCGGGGCAATGTCGAAGTCCTTGGCCTAGGTTGGCAGCGTCAACACCGCTTCAATGGCCGTGCCCTCGGCCAGCTTCTCGGCCTTGCGCACCGCCGCCTTCAGCGGGAGCAGCCAGCCGCCGACCGCTTTGGAGGGGAACAGCGAGGTGCGCCACGTCGTCCCGCCGATGGTCGCCTCGACATAGACCGATCCCCACGCGGCGGCGTTCACCGCATTGGCGCGGATCGCTTGCGCAGTCTCGCCGTCGATGGTGAGGAAGTACCACGCGGCCTTGGCGGGCTGGCCGTTCTCGCCCTGCCACAGCCACACGGGACCGCGCACGGTCCACGGCCCGGCGGCGGCGCCATCGGGCGCATGGCCCAATTCGTCGCGCAGGAAACGGGCGAGATCGGCATCCACTGGACTGCGCCCTCGCCCCGCCTGAAATCAATCTTCCGGAGCGATCGTGACGTGCAGCCCGTCAAGATCCGCGGTGAAGGGGATCTGGCACGACAGGCGCGACGTTTCGGCGCGGTGGTCGGAGGATTCGAGCAAGTCGTCCTCGTCTTCGCTCATCTTCGGCAGCTTGTCGGCAAACGCCGGGTCAACGACCACATGGCAGGTCGCACACGAGCAGCACCCGCCGCACAGCGCCAGCAGTTCGTCGAAGCCATTGTCGCGGATCGCTTCCATCACGGTCAGGCCGTCCTCGACGGTGATCTCGCTGGTGGTGCCTTCGCGGTTGGTGACGACCAGTCTGGGCATGGATCGGATTTCCTTTTGAGCTATTGGGCGCAAGAATATGCGCTGTGAGGGCGTGTGGCGGCTGCTATGATAGTTGGCCGCGCAAGGCAAGATGAGGAAACCGCTAGTGGGTTTGACGGCAGAGAAATTGCGCGGGGACCTCGACGCCTTGGCAGCGCGCGAGCCGCAACTGGCCAGCGCGCTGGAGCGGGTCGGCTACCCCGATGCGCGCATCCGCGACCCGGGCTACAAAACGCTGCTGCGCACCATCGTCGGCCAGCAGGTCTCGGTCGCGTCGGCGGATTCGGTGTGGAGCAAGCTCGAGGCGGAATTGGGCGCGGATTTCACCCCCGCCTGCCTGCTGGAGCGCGATTACGATGCCTTGCGTGCCTGCGGGCTGTCGCGCCAGAAGCAGGGCTATGCGCGCAGCCTGTGCGAGCTGATGGCGGCGGGAGAGCTCGATTTCGCAGGGCTTCCGGCCGACGACGAGGAAGCGATCGAACTGCTCACCCGCATCAAGGGCATCGGGCGCTGGTCGGCGGAGATCTACCTGCTCTTCGCCGAAGGCCGCCCCGACATCTGGCCCGCGGGCGATCTTGCCGTGCAGGAGGGCGTGAAGCGGGTGTTCTGGCTGGAGGAGCGCCCGTCCGAGAAGGCCACCCGCGCGCTGGCGGAGGGATGGTCGCCGCAGCGCGGGAGCATGGCGATTTTTACGTGGCACTTCTACGCCAATCCGGCGCTGTGAGCGGGTTTGAGGCTGCGTCTGGTAGTCGTGTTTGCAGTTGAAAAGCTGACGGTCAGCTAGCGACCACATTGCGGTCATACATTAATGCTCTACGCTCTCCCGATGCAAAAGATCATCTTGGCAGCCGCGCTACTTGGTGCTCCATTGTCACCGTCAATGGCCGAAGCTCCCAACCATAGAACCTCTCTCGCTCCATCAGCCCGGATTGAGTCTCCTCCGACCGAAGAGAAACTTGAGCTGATCCGGCGGTTCATGACGGTTGTCGGCATTCAAAGCCGCTTGGATAGCGGCAGCTTCTTGGAACGATATGCATTTGTGCCCGAGCTTGGCTGGCATGAGGGTGGAGTCGAGAAACGGACAGAATCCAACCTGTTGGATGGCCTCACCGGACCGATTGAGGCTCTGAGAACTGTTTATGAGAAATACCGTCCCGTCTATCAGAGCGAATACGAGCAACACCTAAACTGGGAGTTCACCGAGGACGAGCTTCGGCAAATGATCACCTTTTTCGACTCATCTGTCGGGAAGCACTATCTCGACGGAACTTGGCGCATGGAAGCCTACATCGGCACAAACATGGAAGAGACCGAGCAAGCCTTGGTGGCCGAGGCAGTGCAATCCTATCGCTCTCGCTAGAAGCGGCAGAAAACCACCCAATAGCGGCCAGTCCCGCTAGCTCGACGCAGTGCCAAAACCAGCCATTACCCGTCATCCCAGCGAAAGCTGGGACCCAGGGAGGCAAGCACTGCACCATGCGGCCCTAGGCCCCAGCTTTCGCTGGGGTGACGGTTTGGGATGTCAAAAACCCGGAACCGTGAACCTCAGCACTCTGCCTGCTGACAAGCGTGTCAGTCCGCTCTAGACTGGCCCGCAAATAGCAATCGGGAGAGGGACCACCATGACGCCTAACAACACGGGCCAGCGCAGCATCTTCATCACCGGCGGCGGCTCCGGCATCGGGCGCGCCACTGCGCTGCATTTTGCGGCCAAGGGCTGGTTCGTCGGTGTCGCCGACATCAACGAGGCCGGGATGGCCGAAACCCTCGGGCTGATCAGCGGCGAGGCCAAGTGGTCGGGCAAGCTCGACGTGCGCGACCGGGCGGCGTGGGACACGGCGCTCGCCGGTTTCGCCGCTGCCGCCGGGGACCGGATCGACGCGCTCATCAACAATGCCGGGATCGGCACGGGCGGCCCGCTCGCAGAACTCAGCAAGGACGAGATCGACGCCTGCCTCGACATAAATCTGCGCGGGGTGCTCTACGGTGCGCAGGCCGTCTACCCCTACCTCAAGGCCAGCGCGCCGGCATCGGCGCTGATCAACATCGCCAGCGCCGCCGGGCTGACCGGCGGCAGCGGCATGAGCGTCTATTCCGCCACCAAGTTCGGCGTGCGCGGGATTGCCGAAAGCCTCGATGCCGAATGGGCGCCGGACGGGATCACGGTCGCCTCGATCTGCCCAAGCTTCATCGACACACCGCTGCTCGATGGCACGGGCAACCGCAACACCAACGAAAACATCCGCGCCCGCGTGACCGCCGCCGGGCTGGAGATCACGCCGGTGGAGGAAGTCGCGCAGGCGATCTGGGACGCCGTGCACGGCCATGAATTGCACTATCTGGTCGGCAAGACCGCCCGCACCCTTGCTTTCGGCAAGCGCTGGATGCCGGGCAAGGTGCGCAAACAGCAGCGCGCCGCCGGGCGGCAGGGGCTACTGGGGAAATAGGAGTCTTCTTGTCCGCATCGCCTCCGCGATGCGAAATCCTCGCTCACGCGGCGTCCTTGTTGGCCTATCGCTTCGCTGCATGAGGCCTGACGGCCGGGTGTCCCGCCTGCGGCGGTTCAGCTTCGCTTCCGCTGCGGGCGGACGCCCGATCCCTTTGGCGAGCTTGCGGCCCTGCGAGCCGATTTAGCGCAAGCTGGCCATCACCGCCCGGCCCTCCTTCGAGAGGAACGGGCGGGCCTGCTTCCACGGGATCACGACTTCCTCGGTGCAGGCGAACATCACGTGCGGCAATTGCGGCACGAACACCGGGCCTTCGCGGGTCAGGCCGATGTCCCAGCTGGTGCCGTCGAACTCTTCGAGCAGACCGCATTCGGAATCTTCCTCTTGCGCTGGCCAATGCGCGCGCAGGGCTTTGCCGAGCGCGGCAGACAGGCCGGCGATGGGCCGCTTGACCGGATTGGGATCAATCTCGCTTTCAAAGTCGTAGAATTCGAGAGCGCCCGGCTTGAACCATGTCCACGGGTCGACCTCGGCCCCGCTGGCGCGGTCATAGACGGCGAGCGTGCTCTCATGGTTGGGATGCGCACCGCCGCAATAGCTGGTGCCCGAGCGCCGGATGCCCAGCCATCGCGCGGTGATCATCGTCGGTGCCCACGCTTCCTCCATATAGCCGCCCAAGCCTGGGAGGCTCGCCCCGACACATTGCCCCATCAAATGGCTCGCCGTGCCATCGGGCAACGCCTTGGCCAGCGCAGCGTTGATCGCCGCATCGCCGGGCCGCACGGGATTGAGCGCGAACGACGAGACGACGTAATCGTCGATCCCGGCGCGCTTGGGGCCTTGGTATTCGAGCACGGTGTAGGCCGTGCCGTCGAAGCCATCGCGCTTCGTGCTGGTTTCGCCCCCGACCAGCAAGGGATCGAGAAACGCGTCGGTCTGGCAGGCCGACCCATATTCGGGAAGCTCGACCGGCAGTGCCGTCAGCCTGATCGGGAGAGTCTCCGTGTCGGTCGCTCGTTCGCCCGCGATCGAGCCATCGGCGCTTTGCAGCGTCCACACCGCGCCGGTTGCATCGTCGAAGCCGCGCATCTCGGCGACTTCCGGGGGATCGCTGCCCTCGACCTGCGCGAGCCGGATCGGCTCAAGCACGCTATCAACGTAGTAGGCCCCGTCGTAGGCCGTCTCTTCGACAAAGCAGGCGGTGATCGCCGTGTCGCCGAGCGTCCCCTTCCAGATGCGCCCCGCTTGCGGCGGCTCCTGCGCGCCTGCGGGCGCAGCGACCAGCGCCAGCGCGGCGAGGAGGCCAGCGATACGCCTCACACCAGCCCGTCGATCGCCCGCGCCAGCTTGGCATCGCGCGCCGACAGCCCGCCGGTCTCACCCGCGTCATGCGTGGTCAGCGTCACCTCGACCTTGGCATAGACGTTGAACCATTCGGGGTGGTGGTCCTGCGTCTCGGCGAGCAAGGCCACACGGCTCATGAAGCCCCACGCAGCTGAAAAATCCTTGAACTGGAAGGTCCGCGTGATCGCCTTGCCCTCGCGCACAAGGCTCCATGCAGGGTGCTGGCCGAGCAGCGCGGTGATTTCGTCAGGGGTGAGTTCGGGAACGGACATAATGGCACTTCCTGCAAAGGGCGGATCGCTTGTTAGCCTTGCCGCTTTTCCCTAAGGCTGCGCGCCAATGCAAGCCGCAAAGCCCTCGCTGACCGCCGAAAACCTCGCCTGCCGCCGCGGTGAGCGGCTATTGTTCCGGCGGCTGTCGTTCCGGCTGGAAGCAGGCGCGGCGTGCCATGTGACCGGCGCGAACGGGGCGGGGAAGACGACGCTGATCCGCGCTGTTGCCGGCCTGACGACGCCCTATGCGGGCACGGTAGCGCGCGAGGGCGCGCTCGCGCTGCTTGACGAGCGCACGGGGCTCGATCCCGATCTGCCGCTGGGCCGGGCACTGGGGTTCTGGGCGCAGATCGATGGCGTCGGCCACCTCGCGCTGGAGAGTTGCTGCGACCGGATGGGCCTTGGCAATCTGCTCGAGGTGCCGGTGCGCTACCTGTCGACGGGGCAGAAAAAGCGCGCGGCGCTCGCCAGGGTGCTGGGTCAGGGCGCGGACGTGTGGCTGCTGGACGAGCCGCTCTCCGGCCTCGACACCGCCTCGCAGGGCCTTGTCAGCGAATTGGTGCGCGAGCAATGCGCAGGCGGCGGCATCGCGTTGATCGCCTCGCACCAACCGCTGGATGTGCCGGGGATGACGAGCTTCGCCATCGAGGACTTCGCGCCCTCGCCTGCCGAGGAGGAGGAGGCATGATCCTAGCGCTCCTGCGCCGCGATCTGGCGAGGTTCTTCCCCTTCACCGGAAGCGGCGCCGCGCTGCCGGTGGTGTTCTTCGTCGCGGTCGCGATGCTGTTCCCCTTCGCGGTCGGGCCGGACGCCAACCTGATGCTCAAGACCGGCGGCGGCGTGGTGTGGATCGCGGCGCTGCTGGCGGCGATCCTGCCGCTCGAGAAGCTGGTCGCGCGCGACATCGAGCTCGGTTTCTTCGAGCAGCTGCGCCTGCGCGGTGTGGCGGAAGAAGCGATGATGGCGGTGCGTCTCATCGCCCACTGGCTGAGCTTCGGCCCGCCGCTGCTGCTGGCGACCTTCCCCGCCGCCGCGCTGCTCAAGATCGAGGGCGAGACCTTGCGGCTGCTGCTGCTCGGGCTGCTGGCGGGCACGCCGGGCCTTGCGGCGATAGGGTTGATGATCGCCGCGCTCACCGCGAGCCTGCGCGCGGGCGCGGCGCTTTCGGGCCTGCTGCTGATCCCATTGGCGCTCCCCATCATGATCTTCGGCGCCGGCGCGCTCGCCCGTCAGGATCAAGTCAGCCTCGTCTTCGTTGCAGCCATAAGCCTCGCGCTGGTGGCAATCGCTCCGTTTGCCGCCGGAGCCGCGATCCGGGCGGCAAGGGAGAACTAGTGAGAGCGCCTGAATCGCACGTTCGCGCTAACACATTGATGGGTAACATCGCGCTGGGGCTGCTCGCCTTCACGCTGTTCGCCTTCGCGCTGAAGGCCTTCGCCCACCCGCAGGTGCAGGCGCGATACACGCCGATCGTGGTGTTCCACGCCTTGAGCATGATCCTGTGGCTCGGGCTCCTGGCAAGCCAGAGCTTCCTTGCCGCCCGGTTCAAACTCGCCGCCCACCGCGCGACGGGCCGCGCCTCGATCGCGCTGGTGGGCGCGATGCTGGTGAGCGGCGCGGCGATATCATGGCGCATCGGGCTGGAGCTGGGCCGCCCCGAGGTGACGGTGGTGAACCTCGCCGCCTTCGCGACCTTCATCCCGCTATATTTCGCCGCGCTGCATTTCGCGCGCGCCCGCGACATCGCCGCGCACCGGCAAGCGATGCTGATCGGCACGCTGGCGCTGATGACCCCCGCCTATGCCCGCGTGGTGCAGGTGCTGGGCCTGCCCGATCCCGTCGCCATCGCCGTCCAGCCGCCGATCACGATCGCGATTGCCTGCGGGTACGACTGGGCGGTGCACGGGCGGATCACCCGTCCGGTGCTGGCGATGCTGGGGTTTTCAGTGGGGCTGGTGGTGGTGATGAGCGCGGTGCTGGCGGTGTTGTTTTTGTAGAGGCCTAGGGAGCGGGGCCCCGGGTGAAAACCCGGGCCCGGGGAATGGGCCAAAGTGAAAAC
>JANNWO010000197.1:0-119615 GCA_031408395.1 Sphingomonadales bacterium
CCGCGCCCGCGCCTGATGCCGCCCCTGCGCCCGCCGCGCCCGCCGCTCCCGCAGCGCCCGATCCGATCAGCGAAGCCGAAATGGCCGATCGTATCAGCAAGCTGCCCGATGCTGACAAGTTCAACTGGCAAACCTCGATCGTCGACCTGATGAAGATGGTCGGCGTCGATCCCAGCTTCGAAAACCGCAAGGAACTCGCGGGCGAACTGGGCCTAGAAGACTACACCGGAACTGCCGAGCAGAACATCTCGCTCCACCATGCGGTGCTCAATATGCTCGCGGCCGAGGGCGGGCAGGTGCCCGGCAGCTTGCGCGACTGATACCTCATCTCAGGCGCGATTGACTCGCGCTTGGCGGCCCGTCACATCGGACGCCATGAGAGAGAACGCCACTACCGTCACGCGCCGCCAGACCCTGAAAACCCTAAGCGCCGGTCTCGGCGGCGTGTCTGCCATCGCCCTGCTGCCCGCCTGCGCCGCGACCACACCTGCGCTCGCCAGCACAGGCCCGATCGCAGGGCTCGCGCCCGACGCGGCGCTCGACCGGATCGCCTACCGGATGCTCGCCCACGAGCCCGGGCGGGCGACCGGGCTCGGCGTCGACACCGGCGATTATGCCGCGTGGCGATCGACGTTCGGCACCGTCGGCCAACAGGGCCGCAGCGAATATGCCGCGACCTTGAAGCAGCTCGTCGCTGAGATACGCGCCTATCCCAAGGATGGCATCACCAGCGACCAGCAGATCGGCTTCGAGGTGGTCGAGACCGCCTTTGCCAGCGCGCTCGAGGGCATGGCCCTGCCTTACGGCGACGTTGCGGTCGGCAGCTGGCGTAACGCGCCCTATGTCGTGATCCAGAACGTCGGCGGTTACATCGACATGCCGCGCTTCTTCGGCTCGATCCAGCCGCTGACTGCGCCCGAGGACATCGCCCCCTACATGGATCGCCTCGCCGAGGTGCCGGCCATCCTCGATGCCGAACTGGCGCGCATCCGCGACGCGCGCGGAAAAGGCGTCGTGCCGCCCGCCTTCCTGCTCGACAAGGCGATCGCCCAGATGGAAGCGAGCATCAAGGGCGTTTCGGAAAGCTATGCCGGGCCGCTGACGGCCGCCAAGATTGACGGCGCACAGGTCGCCGCGGCGCAGGCCGAACGGATTGCTGCGAGCGGGATCGTGCCCGCGCTCGAACGCCAACTCGCCGAGCTGAAGACCGAGCGCGGCGCCGCCAAGGATGCTGCCGGCATATGGTCGCAGCCGCGCGGCGATGAATATTACAGCTGGGCGATCCGCGCCTCGACCACCACCAATCTGACCCCCGATGAAATCCACGAGCGGGGCCGCGAGGAGCTCAAGGAGCTCCATGGGCGGATGGACCCGATCCTGCGCGAAATCGGCTACACCAATGGTACGGTCGGTGAAAGGATGCGGGGCCTTGCAGCTGACCCTCGCTACAAGTTTGCAGACGGTGATCCGGGCCGGGCGGAGATCTTCGCCTTCATCAACGAGCGGCTGGCGTGGATCAAATCGCAGATGCCGCGCGCCTTCGGCAAGCTGGTCGATCCAAACATGGAAGTGCGCCGGCTCCCGCTGGCCGAGGAACCCGGCGCGCCGGGGGCCTATGGCGGCGCGGGCAGCAAGGACGGCAGCATTCCGGGGCGGTTCTGGATCAACCTCAGAACCACCGACCTGCACCGCAAATATGATCTGGCCGACCTCACCTTCCACGAAGCGATCCCCGGTCACGTGTGGGAGGGCGAGTTTTCAAACCGCCTGCCGCTGATCCGCTCGATCCTCGCCTTCAATGCCTTCTCGGAAGGCTGGGCGCTCTATGCCGAGCAGCTCGCCGACGAACTGGGCGCCTATGACGACTTCAAGGTCGGTCGGCTGGGTTACCTGCAAAGCCTCGCCTTCCGCGCCTGCCGTCTGGTGGTCGATACAGGGCTGCACTCCAAGCGCTGGACGCGCGAGCAGGGCCGGATGTTCTTTGTCGAGGAGAACGGCTCCAAGTTTGAGGAAGTGGCCTCCGAAGTCGATCGCTATTGCAGCTGGCCGGGCCAGGCCTGCGGTTACAAGATCGGCCATTCCGAAATCGTCCGGCAGCGCGGCCGGGCGCAAGCGGAGCTGGGCGGCGCCTACGATCTCAAGGCCTTCAACACCGCCGTGGTGCTGGGCGGCAACGCGCCGCTTTCGGTGATGGCGAACACGGTCGGCCGCTATATCGGGCAAGCGAAGGGGTAGGATTTCCCGCCCCCCAACGCAGGCAAGCGGCGAATTGCATTCCCCCTCCCCTGTCCCCATGTTGCAACTTTCGCGCAGCAGGAGGGCAGTATGGAAACCCTGGGACAAGACCTTGAAACCATGCGCCGGGTGCCGCTCGCGCCCAAGCATGTCGATGCCATCTGCGCGATCGGGGACGAAGTCGCCTATCCGGCGGGCGCGATCGTCATGGATATCGGCGAACCGATGGACCGGTTCATCTACGTCGTCGAAGGCGAGATCGAGGTGGCCGATCCGAATACCGGCGAGCGGATGCTGCCGAACACGCTCGGCCCGACGCAGTTCCTCGGCGAAATCGGGTTTCTCAGCAACGCTACCAACATCATGCGAATGCGTGCGGCGGTCGATACCCGCGTGATCGAGGCCCCGCGCGAGGCAATGCTCGAGCTGATGGGCCGCGTGCCAGAGCTGTCCGACCACCTGATCACCGTGTTCGCCGCGCGCCGCCGCCGGCAATTCGAGGCGAACAACGACACGATCAAGGTGATCGGCGCGGACCGCGATCCCAAAGTGCAGGCGGTCGAACGCTTCCTGTCGCGCAACCGCATCCCGTTCCAGAGCTACGACATGGATGCCACCGACCGCGAAACCGCCACTGTTTGCAGCCTGATGGGGAACGAGCCGGGCGTGATCGTGGGGGCCGACACACGGATGGAGGGTCCCTCCCCGCGCAAGATCGCGCAATATCTGGGCATGGATCTCGGCATCTGTTCGCAGCGGACCTACGACCTGGTGATTGTCGGCGGAGGGCCAGCGGGCGTGGCGGCGGCGGTCTATGCCGGAAGCGAGGGGATCGAGGCGCTGGTGGTCGAGGACACTGCGGTTGGCGGGCAGGCCGGGACGTCGAGCCGGATCGAAAACTACATGGGCTTTCCCACCGGCATCAGCGGCGCGGACCTTACCTGGCGCGGTCAGGTGCAAGCGATGAAGTTCGGCACGCGCTTCGTCATGCCGCGCCGGGTCGAAAGCGTCACGCGGCGCGAGGACGGGGCCTATTGCCTCACCCTCGATGACGATGAGGACGAACTGTGCGCCCGCGCGGTGCTGGTGGCGACGGGGGTACAATACCGCCGCCTGCCGATCGCCCATCTCGAGGAGCTCGAAGGTGCGGGGATCTTCTATTCGGCGACCGACATGGAGGCGCGCTTCTGCGCGAAGACCGAGGCCGTGGTGATCGGCGGCGGCAATTCTGCCGGACAGGCGGCGATGTATCTCAGCCGCGCGGCGGCGCATGTGCATCTGGTCGTCCGGTCGGCAAGCCTTGCTGCTTCGATGTCGGACTACCTTATGCAGCGGCTGGAGGCCGATCCGCGCGTCACCATCCACTACCATTCCGAGGTTACCGCGCTCCACGGCGACACGTGGCTCGGCGGGATAACGCTCAAGACGCAGGGCACCGAGCAGCGGATCGACACCCGCGCGCTGTTCATTATGATCGGCGCAGCGCCCAATACGGGGTGGGTCTCCGGCCTTGCGGCAACCGATGCCAAGGGCTTTGTCCTGACCGGCGCGGGCGCGGGGCAGGGGGACGATTACGCGACCACAGCGCCCGGCATCTTCGCGGTCGGCGACGTGCGAGCGGGCTCGGTCAAGCGCGTCGCGAGCGCGGTTGGCGAAGGATCGGTGGTGGTCAGCCGGATCTGGCAATATCTCGAGGATACTCGTCCCCAAGAAGCCTGACGCGCCGCGTAACAAGCCTCTGGCGCGGCGTCATTTTATGAGTATGTTCGGAACCCGAGCGCGGCCATCGCAGGGGTGCGCACATCGGGGACGCACACCATGCATTCGGCCATTTTCCGCCTGTTTTTCGCTGCCCTTGCGCTCGCCGCCCTCGGCCAGCCCGTCCGGGCCGAATGGTACGAAGCTAAGAGTGACCACTTCGTCATCTATGCCGATGACAAAGAAGCCGACATCAAGCGGTTCTCCGAGAACCTCGAGCGCTACCACAGCGCGATGGCCTACCTCATGAAGCGCGAGGTCGACCTGCCCAGCCCCTCCAGCCGCGTGACGATCTATGTCGTGGGCGGGGAAAAAGAGATGCGCTCGCTGTCAGGCAGCAGCACGATCGCCGGCTTCTACGTCCCGCGTGCGGGCGGCAGCCGCGCCTTCGTGCAGGATATCCGCTTCCAGCGGGGCTATCCGGATTTCTCGACCATCATCCTGCTCCACGAATATGCCCACCACTTCCTGATGTCCTCCTCGCCCTTTGCCATGCCGCGCTGGCTGAACGAGGGAGCGGCGGAATTCTTCGCCTCGGCAAGCTTCAACGATGATGGCAGCCTGTTGATCGGTCGCCCCGCGCTGCACCGCGCGGACGAAATCCTCTTTGCCGATCAGGTCCACGTGCGCGAACTGCTCGACCCGGCGCTTTACGAGCAGAAGAAGGTCAAGGGATACGACAGCTTCTACGCCAAGAGCTGGCTGCTTTATCACTACCTGACCTTCAATGAGACGCGCCAGGGCCAGATGCGCGATTACCAGATCAATATCCTCGACGGCATGGGGCAGCAGGCGGCGGCGGAGAAGGCGTTCGGCGACCTTCAAAAGCTCGAGCGCGAGCTGAAGTCTTACATGCGTGCGCGGATGTATTCCTTCCCGCTCTCGCCCGAGAAGCTCCACACCGGCACGATCACCCTGCGCAAGCTTACTTCGGGCGAGGCGGCGATCATGCCGCTTCAGATCCGCTCGCAGCGCGGAGTGGGCAAGGAGGAAGCGGCGGCGATCGTCGCCGAGGCACGCGCGGTCGCCGCCCGCTTCCCCGACGACGCAGGCGTGCTAGCCGCGGTCGCTGAGTCAGAGTTCGACGCCGGCAATGATGGCGAGGCGATCGCCGCCGCAGATGCCGCCATTGCCCGCGATCCCTTGCGCACCAATCCCTACGTGCAAAAAGGCTATGCGCTGTTCCGCCGGGCCAGGGAAGCAGACGATCGCACGGTAGCCTATGCGGCGGCGGTGAAGCCCTTCGTCGCTCTCAACAAGATCGAGAACGACCACCCGCTGCCACTCATGTATTTCTACTTCGCGCAGGTCGAACGCGGGCTTGAAGCCAACGAAAACGCGCGCGCGGCGTTGGAGCGCGCAGCGACGCTTGCGCCCTTCGACCACGGCTTGCAGATCAACGCGGGGATGATGCTGATCGACGAGGGCAAGCACAGCATCGCGCGCGCTTTCCTCGCCCCGGTCGCCGCAAACCCTCACGGCGGCGAGGCAGCCGCGCAGGCAAAGCGGCTGCTCGCGTTAATCGCCAATGTGGCTGACGGGGAGGCGGTCGATATCCGCAACCTCCCCGAGCTGGTCGAGACGCCCGAGGTTTCCGCCTCGGGCGACTGACGCGTTCAGTCCTTGCTGAACAGGCCCTTGGCCATGCCGAGGATGTCGTTGACCGGATTGCCGTCCCCGTCGCGGTCGATCATCGAGGCAAACTGGGACAGCGAACCCTCGCCGCCGATCGCGGCCACGACCTTGTTCAGCACGTCGGGGCTCATGCCAGTCTTCTCGGCCGCCAGAGTCACCGTGTCGCCGTCCATCTGATGCGTCTTGCCCAGTGCCGCAATCGCTTGCTCGGCCATCGCCGGATCGATCCCGATCTGCTTGGCAAGGTTCACTACATCGTCAGGGGCGCCCCCGATGTTCTTCAGAATCCCGTCGAGAATGCTCATGCTATAATCCCTTCGCTGGAGAAGCGTTATACTCCCGCATTCATGTTACGCCCCTATGGCAGGTTAGGCCAGCAAGTCAGGCAGCGACAGGCGCAGGTGCGGCTTGACGCACGCCTTCGTCGACATGGGCCTCGAACTGCGCGAAGTTGTCGATGAACAGCTGCACCAGTTTCGTGGCGGTCGCGTCGTATTCGGCGCCGTCAGCCCAGGTGCTGCGCGGATCGAGGATCGTCTGGTCCAGACCCGCCTCGGCCAGCGAGGGCACGAAGACGGGTACGTCGAAGCCGAAGTTCGGATCCTTGCGGAACTCGACGTCATCCATCTTGCCATCGAGCACGGCGTTGAGGAGCGCGCGAGTCGCCTTGATCGGCATGCGGCTGCCGGTGCCGTACTTGCCGCCGGTCCAGCCGGTGTTGACCAGCCAGCATTCCACCCCGCCTTGGGCCCCGCCCTTGGCAATCCGCTCCTTGAGGAGGTTGCCGTAAACGCTGGGGTGGCGCGGCATGAAGGCTGCACCAAAGCAGGTCGAGAACGTGGCTTCCGGCTCGGTCACGCCGATCTCGGTGCCGGCGACCTTGGCGGTGTAGCCCGAGAGGAAGTAATACATCGCCTGATCTGCGGTCAGCCGCGCAATCGGGGGCAGCACGCCGAACGCATCGGCGGTCAGCATGATCACGTTCGACGGCGCGGGGCCGAGGTTCTTTGCGCTCGTGTTCGGGATGAACTCGATGGGGTAGGCGCCGCGGGTGTTCTCGGTCTTGCTCGAATCCGTGAAGTCGAGCTCGCGGGAGTCCTCGTCCATCGCCACGTTCTCGAGGATCGTGCCGAACATCCTGGTGGTGGCGTAAATCTCAGGCTCGCCTTCGGCTGAGAGGTTGATCATCTTGGCATAGCAGCCGCCTTCGAAGTTGAAGACCGCGGTGTCCGACCAGCCGTGCTCATCATCGCCAATCAGCGTGCGGCTCGCATCGGCCGAAAGGGTGGTCTTGCCGGTGCCCGACAGGCCGAAGAAGATCGCGCTCTTGCCGTCGGCGCCAATGTTCGCCGAACAGTGCATCGGCATGACGCCCTGCGCGGGCAGGAGGAAGTTGAGGAGGCCGAACACGCCCTTCTTCATCTCGCCCGAATATTCGGTGTTGCCGATGAGGATCAGCTTCTCGGTGAAGCTCACGGCAATCACCGTGTCGCTGCGGCAGCCGTGGCGTTCCGGGTTCGCCTTGAAGCTCGGCAGGTTGATGATCGTGTATTCGGGCGCGAAGCTCGCCAGTTCATCTTCGGTCGGGCGCACCAGCAGGGTGCGGATGAACAGGTTGTGCCACGCCATCTGGGTGATGACGCGCACGTTCACGCGGTACTCGGGCTGCGAGCCGCCGAACAGGTCGGCGACGTAGAGTTCTTCGCGATCTTCGAGGTGCGCGAGAAAGTCCGCCTTGAGGTTGGCGAAGTGTGCTTCGCTCATCGCCTGGTTGACCGTGCCCCAGTTGATCGTGTCCTCGGTGGCGGCGTCGCGGACGATGTACTTGTCCTTCACGCTGCGGCCGGTGAACTTGCCGGTCTCGACCAGCAGCGCGCCATGCTTGGTCAGCTTGCCTTCGCCCTTGGCGAGCGCGTGCTCGACCAGCGCGGCGGTGCCGAGATTGGCGTGCAGGCGCGCGCGGGTGATGAGGTTCTGGGCGGCCAGCGGGGTTGCGAGCGAGGTCAACGTAGCGTCTCCTGGGCGAGGCGGCAGGGCAATGGTTCGAGAAGGAGCAGATCAGCTGGGCCGCCGAATCCTTATGCCTTCAGCTCACACGCCGTAGCAGGTGCGCATACGTATGCAACCTCAGGCGCAGGTCACTGCAACCCATCATCCGATCCCTCGTCTTCGCGAATTAGTTCGCCTCTCTCGCGGCGTCAAACCGGCTGCGCCCTGGCGCATTTGACGCGCGCCCGGCTGCCCCTTGCGCGCCACAATCTGCCGACGTTGCGAGCGGCCCGCGATCGCGCTACCCAAGGCGCATGCGATGGCGGATGCAAAGAGGATGACGACCGTGCCTGACAGCACCACCGATGCCGTGCCCGGCACCGGCGCGCCGGACAGCGCATCCACGCAGGTGCGCAAGCTTCAGATCGCACTGGTCGATGACGACCGGAACATCCTGACCACCGTGTCGATCGCGCTGCAGGCCGAGGGCTTCGCAACCCGCATCTACTCCGATGGCGAGACCGCGCTGAAGGCGCTGCTCGATAATCCGCCCGACCTTGCCGTCTTCGATATCAAGATGCCAAAAATGGACGGGATGGAACTGCTCCGGCGACTTCGCGCGCAATCGCCGCTGCCGGTGATCTTCCTTACCAGCAAGGACGACGAGAACGACGAGGAAGCCGGGCTGCAGCTTGGCGCGGACGACTACATCGCCAAGCCCTTTTCCCTGCGCCTTCTGATCGCCCGCATCCGTGCGATCCTGCGCCGCGCCGAGCCGCTGGTCGCAGGCGAAGCGCCTTCCTCCGCGTCCTCCGAGCCGCAGCCTGCCAGCCTTAACCGCGGACGGCTGTTCATGGACCCGGCACGCCATCAGGTGAGCTGGGACGACCAGACCGTCAGCCTCACCGTCACCGAGTTCCTGATCCTCGAGGCGCTTGCCATCCGTCCCGGCGTGATCAAGAGCCGCAACCAGCTGATGGACGCGGCCTATCCCGACGACGTGTTCGTCGACGACCGCACGGTCGACAGCCACATCAAGCGGATGCGGCGCAAGTTCCGGCTGGTCGACCCCACCTTCGATGCCATCGATACGCTCTATGGCGCGGGCTACAGCTTCACCGATGGCTGACAGCAAACGCGGGTCGGGAGCGGGCGGCGAACAGCTGAGCGCAACCGGGCGCTTTGCGCTCACCGGTCGTATCCTTGCGGTCAACATCCTGCCGCTATTGTTCCTCGGCGGCGGACTGTTCTATCTCGACAGCTACCGCACGCAGCTCGTCAACGAGCGATTTAATCTCGCCCGCATCGAAGCGCAGATCACCGCCGAGGCTCTAGCCGGGGCGACCCGCGCGCGGCAGGAGGCGCTGCTGGTGCAGATCGGCAAGGAACAGCGCATGCGGCTGCGGACCTTCGACGCGAAGGGCAAGCTGACCGCCGACAGCTTTGCGCTCGCCGATCCCTCGTTCCGCTTCAACGACACCAGCGACGACGATTGGGACCAGCGCTTCTCGGGCTGGCTGGACCGCACGGTCGACACCATCGTCAGCGCGCAAGCCGTGCAAGACTATGTCGAGCCGGAAGCACAGGAAGCCGACGCCTGGCCCGAACTCGCCCGCGCGCGCGAACTCGGCCTCTCGCAGGTTCGGCTATATGATTGGATCGACGGCACCCCGGTGATCACTGCCGCGGTGCCGGTAGGCCTGCAAGGCGCGACGCTACTTACCGTACGTAACGCGGTCGACATCACCGAGAGCGTGCGCGCGGCCCGCTCGACGCTGGGCGTCGCAGTGCTGCTGGTGATGACCGCCTCGGCGCTGCTGTCGCTGTTCCTCGCCAGAACTATCGTCACCCCCCTGCGCTTGCTCGCGCGCGCTGCTGTGCGCGTGAAGCAGGGGCGCGACCGCGAAGTCGAAGTGCCGCGCCTGCCGCAGCGCAGCGACGAGATCGGCCTGCTCGCGCGCGCAGTCTCGGACATGACCGGGGCGCTTCGCCAGCGGATCGATGCTGTCGACACCTTCGCGGCGGACGTCGCGCACGAAATCAAGAACCCTCTCGCCAGCTTGCGCAGCGCAGTCGACACGCTGCAGCGGGTCGAAGACCCTGCCCTACGCACCGAGCTGATCCAGATCGCCGCCCATGACATCCGCCGAATCGACCGCCTCATCACCGAGATCGCCGCCGCCAGCCGGGTCGATGCCGAGATCAGCCGCGCGACGCTCGAGACGGTCGACCTGGCTGAGCTGTTCGCAAACCTGATCCGCAGCCGCGAGAACCGGGGCATGAACGGCGGTCGGCGCTTGGAGCTGCATGCCGAGGCTGGTCGCCACCGCGTAATGGGTGTGCCGACCCAGCTCGAGCGCGTGGCCGAGAACCTCATCGACAACGCCGTTTCCTTCTCGCCGCACGAGGGTGTGGTCAGCGTTACCATCCGCCGGGCCGACCGCAGGATCATCACCGAGGTGTGCGACGAGGGGCCGGGCATCGAACCCGCACGCCGCGAAGACGTGTTCCGCCGCTTCCATTCCGACCGGCCCGAAGGTGAGAGTTTCGGCAACCACTCCGGGCTCGGGCTCGCCATCGGCCGCGCGATCGCCGACGCGCATGACGGCATGCTGATCGCTGACGGCCGCCCGGATGGCGCCGCCGGCGCCTGCCTGCGCCTCTCGCTGCCGGCCGCGCCGTGACCGAGATCGTTTCCCCGGAAACGCCTTACGTGATGCAGGCGAGCGCCGTCGCCATTGATGGCCGCGCGCTGCTGATCGAAGGACCTCCGGGATGCGGCAAGTCGAGCCTTGCGCTGGCCTTGATCGACCGCGGCGCGGGCCTGATCGGCGATGATGCCGTGACGCTCCACCTTGAGGCCGCCGATGGAGGCGAGCGCCTGATTGCCTCGCCCCCACCGAATATTGCGGGGCTCATCGAGGTGCGCGGCGTTGGCCTCGCCAGCCTGCGCCCTGCCCGGCCCCTTCCGGTGGCGCTGGTGCTGACGCTTGGCGGCACTATGCCCGATCGACTGCCGGATACGCCGCCACCGACCCGGGTCATCGCCGGTATCGCGGTTCCGGTACTCGCGTTCGATCCGGGCACCATCGCTCCCGGCCCGCGCGCCGAATGGGCGCTGCGCCTCCACGGGCTGGTATTCGAACCGGCTTCCCTTCTTCCCGGCAACGCGTCAGACTAGCCCGCATGAGCACGCCCGACCCCGCCCCGACACCGCGCCAGCAACTCCTGCTCGTCACCGGGCTCGCGGGCGCAGGCAAGTCGACCACCCTCGCCGTGCTCGAGGATCTCGGTTGGGAGACGATCGACAATTTCCCGGTGCGTATGCTCGAACGCCTCGTCGCCGCGCCCGACGAGGCGCGCGGTCCGCTAGCGATCGGCTTCGATTCGCGCACCCGCGGCTTCGTGCCCGCCGATATCATTGCGCTGGTGAAAAAGCTCGGCCAGCGCCCCGATATCGCGCTCACATTCCTGTTCCTAGACTGCGCCGGGAGCGAGCTGGAACGCCGCTTCAACGAGACCCGCCGCCGCCATCCACTCGCCGCCGGGCGCCCCGTATTGGAGGGTATCGCCGCCGAGCGCGAGCTATTCGAGCCGCTGCGCCGCTGGGCCGAGGTGATGATTGATACCACATCGCTGACCAGCAATGATCTCCAGGCCCGCATCCGCGAGCTATTTGCCCCGGCCGACAGCGCCGCAGCACTTACACTTACCTTGTCGAGCTTCGGCTTCGCTCGCGGGATGCCGCCGCTCGCCGACCTCGTCTTCGACATGCGTTTCCTGGACAACCCACACTGGGTGCTGGAGCTGCGCGAGCAGACCGGACAGGACGCCGCAGTAGGCGAGCATATCGAGCGCGATCCGGCTTTCGCCGACGTCTTCGCGCGGATTCGCGACCTGTTGCTGGTGCTGCTCCCCCGCTACGCCGCACAGGGCAAGCCCTATGTCCACGTCGCCTTCGGCTGTACCGGCGGGAGACACCGCTCGGTCTACACCGCCGAACTTATGGCTCAGGCCTTGCGCAGCGCGGGATTTTCTCCCACTGTCCGGCACCGCAATCTGGGGTCACGTACGGCTGATGCCATCGAAATGGAACGCCGCTAAGGCCCGTTGCGGGAAGTCCGGCACCATGCGAAGGCACATTGCTGGTTAATGTAGAAACGCGTAAGGCACGGCTCGGTCGGGCAGTTTATGGACCCTTTTTCACGCATGATCGGCTTGATCCTGGTTACCCATGGCCGCCTCGCGGACCAGTTTGTCGAGGCAATGGAGCACGTTGTCGGCCCGCAGGACGGGATCGTCACGGTCTGTATCGGCCCGTATGACGATATGGAGCAGCGCCGTGCCGACATCGCCGAGGCGATCGCCACGGTTGACGCTGGTAAGGGCGTCATCATTCTCACCGACCTGTTCGGCGGCACGCCGTCGAACCTGGCGATCTCGCTACTCGATGCGGGCCATGTCGAGGTGATCGCGGGGATCAACCTGCCGATGCTGATCCGCCTTGCCGGCGCGCGCAAGTCGATGGACGTGACCGCGGCCGTGCTCGCCGCGCAGACCGCAGGGCGCAACTACATCACCATCGCCAGCGAATTGCTCGGGCAGGATACTTCGCCCGCACGGGCCAAGGCCTAGGGAGCAAGCGGCGTGGGGGAGGCAAGCCAGATCATCACCATCGTCAACCAACGCGGCCTGCACGCGCGGGCGAGCGCGAAGTTCGTCGGCGCGGTTGCGGTCCTGCCTGACGGGTTGAAGGTGACGGTTACCAAGACGCCCCACAGTGCCGCGGGCGGATCGATCCTAGGGCTGATGATGCTCGGCGCGGCCAAGGGCGACACCGTCGAAGTCACCGTCGAAGGCGAGAATGCCGACGCGGTGCTAGCCGATCTCGTCGCGCTGGTCGCCGACGGCTTCGGCGAGGACTGACGCGCCTGTTCACGCGCCTGTTGACGCAGATGTCCTGAGCCGTCAGCGGTGGCCTATGCGCAAGCACATCACCGGTTTTTCCAATCCGACGGTCAAATACCTGCGCTCGCTGCGGGACAAGAAGCATCGCAAGCGCGCCGGCCAGTTCCTCGTTGAGGGTCTGCGGCTGCTTGAGGATGCGCGCGCCAGTGGGCGGGTGCCGACAACGTTGGTGATGGCGGAGGGGCGCGATGCTCACGAACTGCTCGCCCGGCTCGAATCCGAGGTGTTGGCAGCGGGCGGCGAGGTGATCGCCACCACCCCCGATATTCTCTCCAAGATCACCGGCAAGGAGAACGCCCAGAGCGTCGCCGGGGTGTTCGACGAGTGGGACACGTCGCTCGGGACGCTCGACCGCAGCGCCGCGCCGATCTGGCTTGTGGCACAGGCTTTGCGCGATCCGGGCAATCTCGGCACGATGCTGCGCACTTGCGACGCGGTCGGCGCAGGCGGGCTGATCCTGATCGACGACTGCGCCGATCCCTTCAGCGCCGAGGCTGTGCGCGCGAGCATGGGTGCCGTCTTCACCGTCGGGCTTGCGCAGGCGCGGTGGGAGGAATTCATGCCGTGGCTGCGGGGCGGAGCGGGCCAGTTGGTCGCCGCGAGCTTGCGCGATGCCGTACCTTATCGCGGCGCGGCCTATGAGGCGCCGTGCTTCATTCTGTGCGGCAACGAGTCGCAGGGCTTGCCTGAGGCTTACGAGGCTGAGTGCGATCTCAGGGTCACGATGCCGATGCGCGGGCGAGCAGATTCGCTGAACGCTGCCGTTGCAGGCGCGGTGCTTGCCTATGAGGTGCTGGCAGGGTTCGAGCGCTAGTTACTCCGCCGCGTCCTTTCGCGCCTCGAGCGCCGGATATTCTTCCCCAACTCCATCGGCATCGGTCGCATTGTAGCGCGGCGCGCTTTCCACGAGCGGCACATCCTCGATCTCGCGCTTGCCGGTCTCGATGCCCTTTTCCGCGAGCCTGCGGCCTGAGGACAGCACGTTGCGCTCGAAGCTTCCGACGAACTTGTTGTAGTTGTTGACCGCGGTCTCAAGCCCGCCGCCGACCCGCTTGAGGTGCTGTGCTGCGACCTCCAGACGGCCGTAAAGCTCCGCGCCCATCCGGCCGATCTCGGCGGCTTCATTGGCCATCTTGTCCTGCCGCCACACCTGCGCGACAGTGCGGGCGATGGCGACGAGGTTGGTGGGGGTTGCGAGCAGCACCTTGTTGCGGAAGGCGAAGTCCCACAGCTCGGGATCGTGTTCCAACGCGGCGGCGACGAAGTGTTCGCCCGGTACGAACATCACGACGTAATCGGGCGCATCATCGAACTGGCTTTGATAGCTTTTGGAACCCAACGTCTGCACGTGATTGCGCATCGACTTGGCGTGGAGATCGAGATGCCGCTTGCGCTCGGCCTCGTCATCGGCCTCGAAGGCTGCCTGATAGGCGTTGAGAGACACCTTGGCGTCGATCACCAGCTTCTTCTGCCCCGGCACATTGACGATCGCATCCGGACGCAGCCGGCCCTCGGCGGTGTCGATCGACTGTTCGAGGTGGAAATCGGTGTGTTCGGCCAACCCGCACTGTTCGAGCACGTTCTGCAAGGCCCGCTCGCCCCAACGCCCGCGCGCCTTGGGTGCGTTGGTCAGCGAATTGCCGAGCCGCTGCGCCTCACGCCGGACCTCGTCCTGCCCCTTGCGCATTTCCTCGATCACGCCGGCCAGCTGGCCGAAGGCATCGACCCGCTTTTCCTCGAGCGCCTTGACCTGATCCTCGTAGCTCTTGAGCCTGTCCCCCACGGGCGCGAGCAGCGCCTTCAGCTTTTCCTCGCTCGCCTTTTCGGAGTGGCCGAGGCGTTCTTCGGCGCGTTTGAGGAATGCTTCTTGCGCCTTGCCCAGCACGGCGGCGCCGGTGTTTTCGAATTCCTTGAGCAGATTGGTGCGCGATTCTTCGAGCAGGCGCTTCTGCTCGGCAAAACCGGCGCGTTCGGCCCGGAACTGGACGTTTTCAGCGCGCGCGGCATCCAGCTGCTCGGCCAGCACATCAGTCCGCCCAGCGCGCTCTCCCAGCGCGGCAACCTCGATCCGCGCTGCGCCTAATTCGGTAACGGCGCGCTTGAACTCTGCATCCCGCTCCGCCGCCGCAGCTTCAGCCGCCGCGAGCCGCGTGCGCAGATCATCGAGTGGCCGTGACGCGAGGAACCAGCCCAGCGCGGCACCGATGACAAGGGCGAGTATCGAGAGAATCGCAAGGTCCATCGGGTAATCCTACATGGAACGTATCAAGAACGCCAGTCCTGGCACCTTTGTTTCCAACAAGAAAGCGGGGCCCTGGGTCAAGCCCGGGTAGACACGAAGGGAAAGACATCGGCGCGAAGCGCCGCACGGTCGACTGGCCGCCCGCAGGAGCCTGTAACGAAGCGAAAGAACAGCCCCGAGGACGAGCCCGCGGAGGCCGCGCTCGCAAAACAATCACGCCACCCGGCGGATCTTCTCGAGCTTCTTCAGCACCATTGCCTTTTTCAGGCGCGAAAGGTGGTCGATGAACAGGATGCCCTCGAGGTGGTCCATCTCGTGCTGGAGGCAGGTCGCCATCAAGCCTTCGAGCGCTTCCTCGTGGGTGTTGCCCTCAATGTCCTGATAGCGCACCCGGCAGGTCGCCGGGCGATCGACGTCGGCGTAAATCTCGGGGACCGAGAGGCAGCCTTCCTGATAGGTCGAAAGCTCGTCCGCCGGATCGAGGATCACCGGGTTGATGAACACTCGCGGTTCGTTCTTGGTCGCGGGGTGCGTGTGGGAATGGCCGTCATGGCCGCACTCGACCGGCTCGGCGTCCGGATCGTCGGGCTGGAGATCGATCACCAACACCCGCTTGGGCACGCCAACTTGGATCGCGGCGAGGCCGATGCCGGGGGCATCGTACATCGTCTCGAACATGTCTTCGACAAGGGTGCTGAGCTCGGGGCCGAACTCGTGGGGTTCGACTGCGGTCGAGATGGTTTTCAGCCGGGGGTCCGGCACTTCAAGGATTTCGCGGATAGCCATCGCGGCGAGATAGTCTCAAGACCCGGTAAATTCAATCCGCGAACGCCCATCTGTTCACCTCGGCTTGGGTGCGAAGAGCTTCAGCGCGATCGGACCCCACGTCAGCCAAAACTCCGTCACGATGATCGGCAGGGCCAGCGTCAGCCATTCCTTGGTCGTTTCCTGCGTGTCTTCAACCGGGATGAAGCCGAGCAAGCCACCTTGTGCCTGACTGATGAGCCGGATCAGAACAAACGTGCTGCCGATCGCGAAGGCCCGGATGGCAAAGCGGCGGTGGTTGACGAAGTCGCGCCGCCTTGCAGCTTGCCATGAAATCGCGGCGAACAGGAACCACAGCGAACCCAGCAATGTCAGCGGAATGCGCGAGCCCGGCCACTGGATGGTGCTGCCAAGATAGATGCCGAGCAGTGACGCGATCATGCAGCTCGCCAGAAACACGCGGCCGAGCCATCGGTGCACCTGCGGACGGTGCTGCCGCAATCCGGGAATGAACTGGAACGGCGCGATCATCAGGATAGGCAGGGCAATGATGGCGTGGGCCACATACCACACCAGCCGGTTCCACAGGGTCGATCCCGGCTGCATCTCCGGCGTGGGAAGTTTGGCGATAGATTCCGACAGAAAATAGAGGCTGGCGGCGACGAATGCGCACCAGAACAGGTACCACGCTGGGTGAACCCGGTTTGCTCTTTGCGTCTGTACGCCCATCTCAGCAAACCCCCTGCCTGCGAGCTCCCTTGCGCCAATTACCCCACCAGTCGCCTTGCCCGCAAGGACGCTATTGAACGGGACGTCTCGCCCGCAAAGCCTGCGCCAGCGTGCCCTCGTCGAGATAGTCGAGCTCGCCGCCGACCGGCAGACCGTGGGCGAGCTGGGTGACGCGCAGGGGAAAGGCCTCGAGCCGCTCGGCGATGTAATGCGCAGTGGTCTGGCCCTCGAGCGTCGCGTTCATGGCGAGCACCACCTCTTCGACCTCGCTGCCCTCGACGCGGGCTAGCAGGCTGGCGATGTTGAGTTCTTCGGGCCCCACGCCGTCCAAGGCCGAGAGCCGCCCGCCGAGCACATGGTAGCGCCCGGGGAACAGCCGCGCGCGGTCCAGCGCCCAGACGTCGGACACTTCCTCCACCACACACAGCGCGCGCGCGTCGCGGCGCGGGTCGGCGCAGATGGCGCATGGGTCGCGGGTGTCAACATTGCCGCAAGTCTGGCACTCGACCAGCGTCTCGGCCACGCCTGCCAGTGCCTCGAGCAAGGCGGGCAGCGCGGATTCGCGATTCTTCACGAGCCACAGCACGGCGCGGCGCGCGGAACGCGGCCCCAGGCCCGGCAGGCGGGCGAGCGCAGAACTCAGAGCCTCGATCTCTTGCGATGCCATGGGGGGAGAGATAGGGGCTGCGCTTCGCTTCACAAAGGCTGCGGGCAAAGCTTATGCGCATCATCTTCATGGGGACGCCCGATTTCGCGGTGCCGGCGCTGACGGCGCTGCATGATGCGGGCCACGAGATCGCCTGCGTCTATACCCAGCCGCCGCGCCCGGCGGGCCGGGGCAAGCAACTGCGCCCCTCCCGCGTGGCACTCGAGGCCGAGCGGCTTGGAGTGCCAGTGCGCTGGCCGGTGTCGCTGCGCAATGTCGAGGCGCAAGCCGAGCTTGCCGCGCTTGGTGCCGATGTCGCGGTGGTAGCGGCCTATGGCCTGATCCTGCCACAAGCTGTGCTCGATGCGCCGGTGCATGGCTGCATGAACATCCACGCATCGCTGCTGCCACGCTGGCGCGGGGCGGCGCCGATCCATCGCGCGGTGATGGCGGGGGATGCCGAGACCGGCGTCACGATCATGCAGATGGAGGCGGGGCTCGACACTGGGCCGATGCTCCACAAGGTCACAGTACCGGTCGGGCGCAAATCTACTGGAGAGCTGACTGAAGAACTGGCCGCATGCGGCGCGGAGGCGATGGTCGCGGTGCTTGCCGATCTCGCGGCGTTCGCGCCTGAACCGCAGGACGACGCCGCGGCGATCTACGCCCCCAAGATCGACAAAGCAGAGGCGAGGATCGAATGGGCCGAAACCGCTGACGTGATCGAGCGAAAGGTGCGCGGCCTCGCGCCTTTCCCCGGCGCGTGGTTCGAGCTGGGTGAGGAACGCGTCAAGTTGCTCCTCGCCGAGCTGGTGGATGCCAGCGGCGCGCCCGGCACAGTACAGGACGACGACTTCACCATCGCCTGCGGGACGGGCGCGATCCGGCCCTTGCGGCTCCAGCGCGCGGGTAAGCCGGTGCTGGAGTGCGCGGAATTCCTGCGCGGCAGGCCGGTGGCAGCGGGGACAGTGCTGACTTGACCCGCTTTGCCCTCACAATTGAGTTCGACGGCACACCCTTCTTCGGGCTGCAACGCCAATCCAATGGGCCGAGCGTGCAGCAGAGCATCGAGGCTGCGCTCGGCCGCATCACGGGTGAGACGGTCACGCTGCACAGCGCGGGCCGCACCGATGCCGGGGTGCATGCGCTTGCGATGCGCAGCCATGTCGAGATCGACAAAGCATTCGACCCCTTCCGGCTGATGGCGGCTCTCAATGCGCAGCTTCGCCCCGACCCGATCTCGGTCACCGCCTGCGAGGTGGTGGCCGACGATTGGCACGCGCGCTTTTCCTGCACCGGGCGGCGCTACCTGTACCGCATCGCCAACCGCCGTGCGCCGCTCACCCTGATGCGCGATAAGGCATGGCATGTCCCCCAACCGCTCGACGTACATGCGATGCACCGCGCCGCACAAGCCTTGGTCGGACTACACGACTTCACCACCTTCCGCTCGGTCCACTGCCAAGCCGCCGATCCGGTGAAGTCATTGGACCGGCTCGATGTCGAAAGGGTTGGCGAAGAGATCCACTTCCACGCCGCCGCGCGCAGCTTCCTGCATCATCAGGTGCGCTCGATGGTGGGCTGCCTCAAGCTGGTCGGCGCGGGCACCTGGCCCGAGGCGCGCATGGCCGAAGCCCTAGACGCGCGTGACCGCAACGCTTTGGGGCTTAACGCGCCCCCCCAAGGCCTCTACTTTGTCGCAGCGACCTATCCCGACAGCAGCGGAGAATAGTCATGACGAACTGGTACAAGCTCCCCGCCCATTTCCGAGTCACCGATCGGGAATATCAAGCCAATATCAATGGTATGAACATCGTCTTCGGCGCGGTACTCGGCTTTGTGCTGGCGGGCGTCGAGGGTCTTCCGCCGGTGGATTTCATGTTCGTGTTGTTCGTCAGCGCCGCCGCGGTGATCTTGATCCTTTACCTCGGATCGACTGACTACATTCTGTTCTACGGCCTTTGCGCCGGCGCGCTCATTTTCTCCCTGCCCCTGATCCTTGCCGAACAGTTCAAGATCAACCCGATCCCTTATCTTCAGCCGACCCTGATCGTCTGGGCGATAATGGTTACAGTGCTCGAACTTTCTCCGCGCCAGAAGACGACAGAAACACAACCAGAGGAACTACAATGACCACCACCGGAAAGCAGCTCTTCACCACCCTCGCCGCCGATGGCAAGCTGACGCTTGAGGTGGCCGAGGGCCAGTTCCCCGCGCCCACCGGCAATCAGCTGTTGGTCAAGATGGAAGCCGCGCCGATCAACCCTTCGGACCTCGCGATCCTCACCAGCGCCGCCGATTTCGAGAGCGCGGAGTATGCCCCCGGCAAGGTCGTCGCGACCATGCCCGAGCCGTTCCTAACTGGGAACAAGGGCCGCCACGGCCAGCGCCTGCCTGCCGGTAACGAGGGCGCGGGCACCGTCATCGCCGCCGGCGATTCGCCGCAAGCCCAGGCGCTGATCGGCCAGCGCGTCGCCTGCGTGCCGGGCAATGCCTTCAGCCAGTACGCTATTGCCGACGCGATGATGAGCATTCCGCTCGGTGAGCATTCGTCCGAGACTGGCGCGTCGAGCTTCGTCAACCCGATGACCGCGCTGGGCTTCGTCGAGACCGCGAAGATGGAAGGCCATTCGGCGATCATCCACCTCGCGGCCGCCTCCAACCTCGGCCAGATGCTTAACCGCATCTGCATCGAGGACGGGATGAAGCTCGTGAACATCGTCCGCAAGCCGGAGCATGTCGCCATGCTCAAGGCGCAGGGCGCAACCTATGTGGTCGATTCGTCGGCCCCCACCTACATGGCCGACCTGCGCGCGGCGATCGCCGAGACCGGCGCCTTCCTCGGCTTCGACCCGATCGGCGGCGGACAGGCGTCGGACAGCGTTCTGAAGGCAATGGAACAGGTCGCCGCCTCGCAGATGGGCGAGTTCTCGCGCTACGGCTCGAACCAGCAAAAGAAGATGTACATCTACGGCCGCCTCGACCTTGCGCCGACGATCCTGACGCCGTCCTACGGCCTCCAGTGGAGCATCGCGGGCTGGCTGCTGACCCCCTTCCTCCAGCGCGCAGGCATGGAAACCGTGGTGCGGATGCGCACCCGCGTGCAGCAGAACCTCACCACGACCTTTGCCTCGCACTACAAAGCCAAGGTGACGCTGGAAGGGATGCTGGAGAAGGACGCGATCTGCGACTACCGCCAGATGAAGACCGGCGAGAAGTATCTGGTCACGCCTTGGGGGTGAATGCGCCCGTTCGTCTAGGGGAGGGATCGGCGGGCTACGAAGCTGATGATCCCTCGCCCGTATCTTCGACAGACTTCTCGAGCGGGATGCGGCGGACAAAAAAGACGAGGACCACGGCCAAGGCGGTCAGCACCCCGATCAACGTCCACGCATCGTTGATTGCTTGGACCAAGGCTTGTTTTTCCACCAAGGGACGGATCATCTCCGTGGTGAACTCATCGGGCGGGATGCCGATCTGCTCGATGAATGCATCGCGGGGAATGCCGATCCGTACCGCGGTTTCGATGTTGCCGGCCTGCAATTGTTCGGCGATTTGCGAACCATAGGTTGCCGCTCGGCTGAAAATTGTCGTGTCAATCAAAGCAAGGCCGATCGCCCCGCCCAGATTGCGCATCAGATTGAACAGACCGCTGCCGTCCGCCACCAGTTCGGGCGACAAGCGCCCCAACGCCATCCTCGTCGGGGGCAGCAGACAGAACATGGTCGCGATGCCCCGCAAGATCTGCGGCAAGACCATTTCTGAAAAATCGGTGTCGGCGGTCTGCGCCGTGCTCATCAGCAGGCCGGCCGCAAACAGGACAAAGCCAAAGACGGTGAGACTGCGTGCGCCGACGCGCTGCTCGAGATAGACGGCGACGGGCGCGGCGATGAGCTGGGCGATGCCAGTGACGAGCATGATCTCGCCAATGCGAAGCGCATCATGTTCGCGCACCAGGCCGAGAAAGAAGGGCATTAGATAGGTTGAGCCGAATAGCCCCACACCGAGAATAAAGCTCAGGGCGCAGCCGACGGCAAAGTTTCGATCCCTGAAGCACCGCAACTCAACCAAGGGATCGGATGATCGGGCAGTGCGCCAGACGAACCATGCCAAGCACACGGCAAAACCTAGCAGCAGCGCAGCCACGTTTGGAGAGAGCCAGCCATCGGTCGGCGCATCTTTCAAGCCGATCTGAAGTGCGGTTAGTCCAACCGCAAGAAGGGTCAGCGCGGCCGCATCGACCGATCGGGCGGAGCGCATATTGCTTGCCGGACCGCGAAGCGTGACTGTGGCTCCGACCGCAGCCAGTATGCCCGGCGCGATGTTGATCCGGAACAGCCAGTGCCAGGAATATGTTTCCGTGATCCAGCCACCTACGATCGGCCCGACGGTTGGCGCGAAGACTGCGGCAACACCGGCAATGGTTGTGGCGATCCCCTGTGAACGCTGGGGAAACAGCAGGAACACAGCAGAGAAAACGGCCGGGATCAAAGTGCCCCCGGCAAAGCCCTGGATGATCCGCCAAGCGATCAGCGAGGCGAAAGTCTGGCTCTCCGCGCATCCGATCGATGCGATGGTGAACACCGTGACCGCCGACACGAACAGCCACCGCATTCCCAACCTTGCGGTCAGGAAGCCAGTCAGCGGTATCGCGACAATTTCTGCCGTGAGATAGGCGGTCTGGATCCAGATCATCTGGTCAGTGCCGATATCCAACGCGCTCTGGATTGTGGGCAGGGATGTCGCAACGATCTGAATATCAAGGATGGCCATGAACATGCCGACGCACATGAATATGAAGCCGGCCCAAGCTCGCAGACTTGCCTCGGGTATTTCGTTTGCGTTCATCACATGCAAGGTAGCCGAAGACCCAAGCGCTGACTAAAGGAAACTGGCCTTCCGTTTTCGGACCGGCGTCCCCTTGGTGGAACAATGCCTTTGTGGAGCGGTTCTGCTCAAAGTTAAAACCAGATTGCCGGCCAAGCGGCTGATGTGAGGCTCACTTAATGATTCCGGTTAGCATCCACTCGCTCGCTACGGCGACGCCGCTGAATATTCTTGATCAAACGACAGGTGCGCAGGTCGCGGAGCAGTTGCTGGGCGGGGCCTTCGAGGACTTCGGAAGGCTGCGTTCGATTTACGGCAATGCCGGGATCGAATTTCGCCAACTGGCCCGCCCGGTCGCCTGGTACATGCAACCGCGCAGCATCGTCGAACGCACTGAGGTCTATCTCGAGGTCGCGCTCGATCTGTTTGTCGAAGCGGCCGAGAAAGCTCTGGCTGAGGCAGGGATTGCAGCGGACGAGGTGGATACAATCGTCACCGTATCGTCCACCGGGATCGCCACGCCGAGCCTGGAAGCGCGCGCCATGGGCCGGATGGAATTCCGGAGCGATGTTTCGCGCGTCCCGGTGTTCGGCCTCGGGTGTGCCGGCGGTGTATCGGGACTGGGTCTGGCCGCAAAGCTGGCGCAGGTGGGCAAGGGCGCCACGGTTTTGTTCGTCACGGTGGAACTGTGCAGCCTTGCGCTGAGGACCGAGAATGTGGGCAAGGCGGACATTGTTTCGACCGCGCTGTTCGGTGACGGTGCGGCAGCTTGCGTGATCCGGCCCGGCAAGGAAGGTTTCACGCAGATTGCGGGCAGCGCCGAAAAGACCTGGTCCGATACGCTCGACATCATGGGCTGGCAGATGGAGCCCGCCGGATTGGGCGTCATTCTCAACCGTGCCATTCCCGCCTTTGCCCGCAAGGAATTCCGCGGAGCGGTCGAGGAAATGCTGACCCCTCAGGATCTGCAGATCGGCGAGGTGGATCGCTTCATCTGTCATCCCGGCGGCGCGAAGGTCGTCGATGCGATCGAAACCGCGCTCTCCCTGCCGCAGGGGAGCCTCAATGACGAACGCGAGGTTTTGCGTTTGCACGGCAACATGTCCGCGCCGACCGCCCTGTTCGTGCTGGACCGCGTGCGCAAAGACGCGCTGCCGCCGCTGTCGGTTATGGCCGCCCTCGGCCCCGGTTTCACAGCCAGCACCGTAACCCTGCGGACCGCGGCATGACCCTGCCCTATGCAATCATGATATTCGTCACGCTTCAGCGGATTTCCGAGCTGGTCATCGCCCGAAGCAACACAAAGGCGCTGCTCGCGCGCGGCGCTGTTGAATTCGGGCGATCGCATTACCCGGTCATGGTTCTGATGCACGCATCGTGGCTGGCCGTCTTATGGGCAACCGTTGGCGGCGCGCCGGTCAATATGCCATTGCTCGCGGTATTCGCGGTCTTGCAAGCCATGCGCGTGTGGGTACTGGCGACGCTGGGTCGGCGCTGGACGACGCGCATCATCGTTCCGAAAGGCGAGCCGCTGATCACGGGCGGCCCGTTCCGCTTCATGCGTCATCCCAACTATTTCGTGGTCATCGCTGAAATCGCGGTGTTGCCTCTGATCTTCGGCCTTGTCTGGGTGGCGGTGGTGTACTCCGCGCTCAACGCCGCAATGCTGTGGGTTCGCATCCGGGCGGAAAACGCCGCCTACTCCGCCGCCGCAGCCTGACCTTGCGGCTTGCGCTTGGCTTGCGCCTCGCGCTCAGCCTTTATCTTGAGCATCGCCGATTTGCAGGTGGGAGATGTCTTTTCGATGCTCCTGATCATGCACGCCTCGACTTTTCTGCGGCTCAAGGATTTCATCTCGGCAGGACAAAGGGTGCGCGCTTCTTTCACGCAGGCTTTTTTGCCGGGATCGGGCGCGGCGGCGAGCACCGAACTGGTCATGGCGACCGTCGTGACGAGCGCGCCGATGCCACGAGTTAAGGCGCCAATTCCATGTCGTTTCATACTTCGAACTCTGTTGAAGGCCTGATTTTGTGCTGTTCGAATGCGGCGGTCGGCTTGAACCATCAGTGAATATGCAGGTCAGATAGCGCGATCAGGGTGCGAGAAGTAGCCTTGGCCCTGCATCACCCTCAAGCAAACTTCCGCCTTTTGCAAACCCGCATCGCCGAACGCGGATGCTGGCGCTAACGCCAGCAACGGATCGCTTGGCGAAGGACGGCTTTTCGTCGCAAAAGTGGCAATGCTGTCACCGCCCAACACTCACCCCGTGTCGAACGCCGCCTGAATGCTGGGCGCATCCGCGATCCCGTTGGAGATCAGGATCATCAGCAAAACCCGCGCCTTGGCTGGGCCGAGGGCGCGGGCCGCCACCAACCCTAACGCATCGTCATCGACTTCGACATTGCGATCGACCAGCCCCTCGTCCACCCGAGTCGAGCGCACCACCGGCACGCCTGCCGCAGCCGCACGGGACAGTGCGGCGATGACGCTCGCGGGGGCATTGCCCTGCCCCATTCCGGCGAGCACGATTCCGCGCGCACCGATCCCCAGCAACGCCGCAACCGGCTGTTCGTCCATCCCTGCGCCCGCGGTGAGGATCGCGACGCGCGGCAAGCTTGCGGGGAACGGATAGCGCGCCGCCCCCCCATTTTCTGGGCCCATTCGGTGCGGCGGACCGAACCAGTCGAGGGTCGCCGGGGTGACCCTTGCAATCGCCCCGCGCGGAAAGCTCTTGAAGGCGTCGATACTTGAGGTCGCAGCCTTCCTTGCGTCGCGGGCTGCAAGCACGGCGTCGCCCATCACCAGCATCACGCCCCGCCCTGCGGCCTGAGGATTGCTCGCAACCTTCACCGCATTGGCGAAGTTGCGCATCCCGTCCGCACCCACCGCATCGGCAGGCCGCATGGCACCGACCAGCACCACCGGCTTGCCGCAAGGCAAGGTCAGGTCGAGCAGGAAGGCGGTTTCCTCGGCTGTGTCGGTGCCGTGAGTGATGATCACGCCCGCGATGCCGCAATCATCCAGCGCGGCAATGCAGGCAGCGTGCAGCGCGCGCCATTCGTCCCATCCGATGTCCTGCGAGCCGATCCGCGCAATCTCCTGCGGCACCAGCTCGGCATCAAGGCCCAACGCAGCGAGATGCCCGACAAGCACCTCCAGCGCGAGGCCGCCGGGGCGATAGGACGCGCCCGTCGCACCGCCCCCCGCCCCCGCAATCGTGCCGCCGGTGCCGAGGACGAGGATGCGCTGGCTGTTCATGGATCGCCCCTAGCCGTCGTCGGCCCCTGCGCCTAGGGCCTCGTCACTGAACCGGTCGAACACCGCTGCCAGCCCCGGCACCTCGGTCTCGGCCCGCAAGGCATCGAGCGCTTCGGCGATGTTGATATCGAGCACCGAGACACCAGCCTCATACCCCGTCCCTTCGGCTCCCAGCGAGCGGGCCAGTGACAGCGCCGGGCGGTTCTCCGGAAGGATGTGGACGGTGAAGTGGGTGAGGCCTTCTCGCGCGCAATCGAGCAGCAGCACTGCGGTCAGCAGCCGCGCGAGACCGCGCCCGTGGTAATCGTCGACCACCGCCACCGAGTATTCCGCGAGATCGGGCACTTCCTTGTCGCGGAAGGCATGGACCACACCTAAGGCAGGCGTATCAGGCAAGTCCGAGCGCAGCGCGCCCCAGGCGAGGTGGTCATGCCCATCGGCGTTCGCCAGCGTGCGCACGACTTGCGGCGGGGCCTCGCGCATGCCGGAGAAGAACCGCAGGTAGCGCGACTGCAGCGAGAGGCGCGCGATCCCCTCCCTGAGCCGCGCCTCGTCCTCGCGCCGCACCCGGCGGATGCAAACCGGCGTTCCGTCATTGAGGTGCGTCTCGATGATCATGACGCCCGTCTAGCATCTTGACCGCGGCGCCGACACGGCTAAACCGCCCGCATGCCAGCACCGTGGGGCGGTTAGCTCAGTTGGTAGAGCATCTCGTTTACACCGAGAGGGTCGGCGGTTCGAGCCCGTCACCGCCCACGGCGAGCGCTCTTTGCGCGCTAGCCGAGGGGACCACGACCATGGATCTGCAACTCGAGGGCAAAATTGCGTTGGTGCTCGGCGCGAGCAAGGGGCTGGGGCGCGCGATTGCCGAGACACTGACGGCCGAAGGCGCTGAGGTAATCACCGTGGCGCGGTCTGCCAGCGACGTCGGAGGCATCCAGCACATTATCGCCGATCTCGACGATCCGACCGCGCCCAGCGCGATCATCGCCGCTATGCGCGAGGCGGGCAGGTCACCCGATATTCTGGTGCTAAACAGCGGCGGGCCGCCGACGGGTGCGGCAGCTTCCACGACGCCGGACGATTTTGCTGCGGTCTTCCACCGGATGTTCAACGCCCAGCTGGCGCTCGCGCAGGCCTTCTTGCCGGACATGCGCGCGCGCGGCTTCGGGCGGATCCTTGCGGTCGCCTCGACCAGCCTCGTGACCCCGATCCCCGGCCTCGTGCTCTCGAATGCGGTGCGGGCGATGCTCGCCTCGTGGTGCAAGACGCTCGCCGCGGAGGTCGCAGGCGACGGCGTGACGGTGAACCTGCTGCTCCCCGGCCAGATCGCCACCGACCGCCTCACCAGCCTCCACGCCGCAATGGCCGCAGGGAGCGGCATGGCAAGCGAGCAGGTCACCGCCCGCTCAATCGCCGCGATCCCCGCCGGACGGCTCGGACGGCCCGAGGAGTTCGGCGACATCGCCGCGTTCCTCGCGTCCCCGCGCGCAGGCTTCATCACCGGCTCCGCGATCAAGGTCGACGGCGGCCAGACCGCCACTCTCTAGCCGGCAACGCTCCGACCCGCTGCAGCTTGCGCGCACGCGCGCCTGCCAGTAGCGCGAGGGAATGTCCGCAGTATTCATCGCGCTCCAACACATCCTGCCCCAGCACGCCCTATCGCGTCTTGCCGGGGGCCTTGCCGCCAGCGAGAGCCCGTGGCTGCGTGATCGTCTGATCCGCCGCTTCGTCGCGACTTACGGCGTCGATTTGTCCGAGGCGGAGCGCGGCATCGGGCAGTTCAAAAGCTTCAACGACTTCTTCACGCGCGAATTGAAGCCCGGCGCGCGCCCGCTCGCCGATGCGCGCGACTTCATCCTCTCGCCCGCCGACGGGGCGATCAGCCAGCTAGGACCGATCACCGGTGGACGAATCATCCAGGCCAAGGGGCGGGATTACAGCGTGGCCGAGCTTCTCGGCTGCGGCGCAGACGAAGCCGCGCGGTTCGAGGGCGGGCGGTTCATGACCGTCTACCTCAGCCCGAAGGATTATCACCGCGTCCACATGCCTACCGGCGGCGCGCTCGCGGCGACCAGCTACGTTCCGGGCGATCTCTACTCGGTCAATACCGCCACCGCCGCCGGGGTAGACCGATTGTTCGCCCGCAACGAGCGGCTCTCCTGCCGCTTTGACGGGCCGGACGGGCACTTTGCGAGCATCATGGTGGGCGCGATGATCGTCGCGGGGATCGACACGGTGTGGCCCAACGCCTTCCGCACCCACGCCTCGGCTCCGGTGCACGAGGGCTTCGCGGATGCAGGCCATTATTTCGCCGCCGGGGACGAAATGGGCCGCTTCTACCTCGGCTCGACCGTGGTGCTGCTGTTCGAACCCGGGCGGGCCGAGTGGCTCGAGGGCTTCAAGCCCGGCGACCCGCTGCGCATGG
Organism: Sphingomonadales bacterium; assembly: GCA_031408395.1. Taxonomy (GTDB): domain Bacteria; phylum Pseudomonadota; class Alphaproteobacteria; order Sphingomonadales; family Sphingomonadaceae; genus Erythrobacter. The sequence continues at coordinate 27,481 of JANNWO010000197.1, forward strand.
GCCAGGCCATCGCGCGGCGGCTCGGCAGCTAAGCTTACTTCGCCGCCAGACTCTCGCGGATCAGCTTGGCGGCCTCGGGGCTGCCCCAATCATAGCCGCCCGCCACCCGCAGCACTTCCTTGCCGCTCGCGTCGAACAGGATGGTCAGAGGCAGCGCGCCCTCGGGGGTGAACTGGCCTGACAGCGCCGCATCAGCATCTAGCCAAGGTTCAAGGCGCGTGTAGCCGCCCTTGGCGAAGAACGGCGTGACCACCTCGGCGCCGCGTATATCCTGGCTGACAGTGATGACTTTGACCTCGCCCTCCAGCGCACCAGCCAGCGCATCGAGCTGCGGCATCTCCTTGACGCAAGGGGCGCACCACGTCGCCCAGAGGTTAAGGAGCACCGGGCCATCCTGCGCGGCCAGATTGAGCGTCTTGCCCTCCGGATCGGCGACTGCAAACTCCGGGATCGCAGTGCCGGCATGGCTGCGATCGACCTTACCGCCCGGCACGTTCGCCGCGCCCTCCTCAGCGCCCGGTTGCGCTAGCGCGCCCTCGGGCCTATCGCATCCCGCCAGCAGCAGGATCAGACAGCCAAGAATGAGCGACAAGCGGGACATGACAGGCTCCGGAACCAGTGGGGACGAAGGGGCTGCGACCAACGCCATGTGGGGCGGTCGCTTCGCCGATGGCCCTAACGCCATCATGCGCGAAATCAACGCCTCGATCCCCTTTGACAAGGCGCTTTGGCGTCAGGACATCGCTGCGAGCAAGGCCCACGTCGCGATGCTCGGCGCGACGGGAATAGTCGCGCCCGAGGATGCCGCGGCGATCAGCGCCGGGCTCGACGCCGTCGCCGCCGAATACGAAGCCGACGGCGTGCCCGAAGACTGGGACCACGAAGACATCCACATGACCACCGAAGCCCGGCTTGCCGAGCTGGTCGGTCCGGTCGCTGGACGCCTCCACACCGCGCGCAGTCGCAACGATCAGGTCGCGACCGATTTCCGCCTGTGGGTGCGCGATGCGATCAGCCAGCTTGACGAGGGTCTGGCAGCCCTCCAGCGCGCGCTGGTCACCCGCGCGGGCGAGCACGCAGGCACCATCATGCCCGGCTTCACCCACCTCCAGACCGCGCAGCCGGTGACGCTCGGCCATCACCTCATGGCCTATTACGAGATGTTCCGCCGCGATCGTGCGCGCCTTGCCGATGCGCGCGAGCGGATGAACGAGTGCCCCTTGGGATCGGCGGCGCTGGCAGGCACGGGCTTCCCGATCGACCGCGCAGCGACCGCTTCCGCGCTCGGCTTCGACCGCCCCACCGCCAATTCGCTCGACGCCGTGTCCGACCGCGATTTCGCGCTCGATTTCCTGTGGTGCTGCTCGGCGACCGCGCTCCACCTCTCGCGCCTTGCCGAGGAGCTGATCCTCTGGGCGAGCCAGCCGTTCGGCTTTATCCGCCTGCCCGACAGCCTCTCCACCGGCTCCTCGATCATGCCGCAAAAGAAGAACCCCGACGCGGCCGAACTTGTACGCGGCCATTCGGGGCGGGTGATCGGCGCGCTGACCAGCTTGATGATCACCATGAAGGGCCTGCCGCTCGCCTATTCCAAGGATATGCAGGACGACAAGCCGCCGGTCTTCGAGGCGGCGTCGCTTATGGCGCTTTCGGTTGCCGCGATGACGGGCATGATCGAAGGCGCCACCTTCAACACCGCCCGGATGCGCGCCGCTGCCGAATTGGGCTATGCCACCGCCACCGACCTTGCCGACTGGCTGGTGCGGCAGGCAGGCCTCCCGTTCCGCGAAGCGCACCACATCACCGGCGCGGCGGTAAAACTCGCCGAAAGTCGCGGCGTCGCGCTCGACCAACTGCCACTCGCGGACCTTCAGGCAATCGATGCGCGGATCGGCGAAAGCATCTATGCTGCGCTCTCGGTCGATGCCTCGGTCGCGGCGCGCGCGTCCTATGGCGGAACCGCGCCGGATCAGGTGCGCACGCAGATCGCGGCAGCGCGAGCAAGTTTGGGAATGGAGGAATGATGCGGATCGCGCTCTTGATCGGCCTTGCGGGCCTGCTTTCGGCCTGCGGCTCGCAAGCGCCGCTGATCCCGCCGCAAGGGGCTAGCCTGCCGCCTGCGGCTTACGGGGCAACTGAGAAACCCTCGGCCGAGGAACTCCTGCGCCGCGATGCGCTTGCCGCTCCCGAACGCAGCGTCGAACTGCGTCGCCGCTCGGAAGAACGGCAGGACGACCCCTTCGATCTACCCCCCGAATAGAGCCGAGCTTTCATGGACCATTTCTTCTATCGTGACGGCGTCATGCACGCCGAGGACGTGGCGCTGCCCTTGATCGCCGAAGCGGTCGGCACGCCCGTTTACGTCTATTCGCGCGCCACGCTGGAGCGCCACGCCCGCGTGTTCCGCGAGGCGCTGGAGAGCGTGCCCGACAAGCTCATCGCCTTCGCCGTCAAGTCGAACCCCAACCTTTCCGTGCTCAAGGTGCTTGGCCGGCAGGGCATGGGCGCGGACGTCGTCTCGGTCGGCGAGATGCGCCGCGCGCTCGCGGCGGGGATTGTGCCGGAGATGATCGTCTTCTCGGGCGTGGGCAAGACGACCGCGGAGATGGTCGCCGCGCTTGAGGCAGGGATCGGCCAGTTCAACATCGAGAGCGAAGAAGAGGGCGTCGAGCTCGCCGCGATCGCCGCCGCGCGCGGGATAACGGCACAGTGCACCTTGCGCATCAATCCCGACGTCGATGCAGGCACCCACGACAAGATCTCGACCGGCAAGGCGGACAACAAGTTCGGCGTTCCGATCAGCGAGGCGGGGCAGATCTTTGGCTCGCTGTCGCGGCTGCCGGGCATCAATCTGAGGGGCGTGGCGGTGCACATCGGCAGCCAACTCGCTGATTTAGCTCCGCTTGAAACCGCCTTTCTCAAGCTCGGGACGCTGGTGGGTGCCTTGCGAGGCGCGGGTCACACGATTACCCATGTCGACCTTGGTGGCGGGCTCGGCGTGCCTTACCGCGTCGGCGAAATCCTGCCCGAACCGGCCGCCTATGGGGCGATGGTTTCGCGGGTCACCAAGGACTGGGGCGTCAAGCTGATCTTCGAGCCGGGCCGCGTGATTGCCGGCAATGCGGGGGTGCTGCTGACCCGGGTTGTTCGGGTGAAGCGCGGGATCAACGATCCTTTCGTGATCGTCGATGCAGCTATGAACGACCTTGCCCGGCCCGCACTGTACGGCGCCTATCACCACTTCGAGGCGGTCGAGCCTTCAGGCGCGCGGATGACCGCCAACATCGTCGGCCCGATCTGCGAGACCGGTGACACTTTCGCCATGGGCCGGGAGTGCGATGCGTTGGAAGCTGGCGCATTAGCGGTATTCCGCACCGCGGGGGCATATGGCGCCACGATGGCCTCGTCCTACAATTCGCGCGGGTTTGTGGCCGAGGTGCTGGTCGATGGCGACCGCTTCGCCGTGGTCGCCGACCGGATCGAAGCCGGCGCGATCATGGATGCCGAACGCGTGCCGGAATGGCTCGCCTGAGAGCGCGATGAGCACTATCGCCAGCCTGCCGCTGTTTCACCAAGTTGCTGGAAAACAGGTACTTGTTCTCGGCGATGGCCCTGCCGCGGAGCCCAAACGTCGGCTGGTCGAGCGTGCTGGGGGCGTGATCGTCGACGACTTCGCCCGCGCGGTCGACGAGGGGGTGCGGATCGCCTTTATCGCCTTCGACGATGCCCGGGCCTGCGAGGTGGCGGCGATCAATGCGCGGTGCGCGGGGATGCTGGTCAATGTCGTTGACCGTCCAGAATTATGCGATTTTACAACACCTTCGATCCTCGACCGTGACCCGCTGCTGATCGCGATCGGCACCGGCGGGGCGTCAGCCGGGCTGGCGAAGCACGTGCGGCTGCGACTTGAGCGGGTGCTGCCCGAGACGCTCGGTGCATTGGCCCGGGCGCTCGAAGCGGCGCGGCCCATGCTGCGGCAGCGCTTGCCCGAGGGGGCCGAGCGGCGGCGTGCGGTTGATGCCGCCTTGCGTGAGGGCGGCCCGCTCGATCCGCTGGATGCGCAGTCTTTTCAGCTGGTTGCAGCCTGGGCCGAGGGCACGCTGGCGCCAGCTTCGGGGGCGCTGTTCGAGGTCACTCTCACTAGCCCCGATCCCGAAGAGCTCACCCTTCGCCAGGCCCGGCTGCTGGGCGAGGCGGATCTGCTGCTGCTGGACGGCGATGTGCCGTCAGCGATCCTCGCCAGCGCCCGCGCCGCCGCGGAACGCCGCGTGGTTCCCGTCAAACACGGCTTCGAGCCGGGGGCCCGGGGGGGTCTAGCGGGGGACAAGGGGGGGTCTAGAACGCTCTACGAGGGGTCTAACGCGGGCTACGAGGGGTCTGAAAACGCAATCCCGCAGCCCGGCGAGCATGCTCCCGGCCTCACCCTCATCCTGCATTGGCGGCCCGGAGCTTGCCCGCGCACCTGAATCTCGGCGCCTGACCCTCAGGCCGCCTGAAGCACGGGCACGCGCAGGCTCGCGAAATAGCCTGACATCGCGTTCAGCGCCTTGTCGCTCAGCGCGATGAACGCGCGGCGCTTGTCAGCCGGGTCGGGCACGCGGACGAATATCCCGCTTTCGACCATCTGGGTGATCCAGCGCAGCGCCGTTGTCGCAGGCACGGCAGCCGCGATGCAAAGCGAAGTGACCGAGACCCGCGCGCCTTCGCTATGGGCGGCGGTGAGGTCGAGCAGCATGTCCCAGGCCGGATCGCCGAACAGCGCGGGATCGAAGAAGCGGCTGCGCGACTGGCGGTTGGCGATGATCTGGCGCACGGCGTGCGGATCGGGGAGCGGAACGTTCTCGGCACGCTCCATCGGTTCCGTACGATAATCGCGCCGGAAGTCGCCAAAGGCGCTGGCTTGGCTGAGGGGCGCCTCACCGATTGGCGCATGGTTCATCCGGTCGAGCGAATGGGCGATCGCTTCGACCTGCTGCGAGAGGCGCAGGAGCGCCACGCGGCCCTCCTCGCCCATTTCGCGAAGGCGCGCCGCGCCCGCCTCTCCCATGACGCGGCCGACCGCAATCACCCGCTCGGCGCGGCTCGGGCTGACGAGTATCTGCGGATTGGACTGATCGAGCACGGCGAACACATCGTCGAGCCCTTCAAGATTGGTCGCGACGATCAGCTTCGCGCCCGACCGCGCCACCCGCATATCGAGCCGCGCCAACCCCGCGAGCATCATGCCGTCTATCCCGCGGCTACCGGTGACGACGCAATCGACCACCACCACATCGCCCAGCAAGGCGATCGGCCCTTCGAGAAGCGAACGCAACGTGCCGCCATCAATGCTGCGGAAGCCCGCCCCGCCAAGGTCGGCGGCGATCTGATGGCGCAGGCTTTCGTCCTGCCCGAAAATCGCGACGCGCGCGGGAAGGCCCGCGCTTTCCTGCGCGGAGTCATAGGAAAAATCGAAAGGTACAGAAGCATCGTTCAACATGGGTGCGACTCCAACAATGTTGGAACACTTATGGAACAAAAACGGATCAGGTCAAGTATAAGTGCGTAGATTTGTTGGATTACCCCTCCGCCAGTGTAGCGGGGCGCGAGGTTCTGGAGTCTTTGACAAGAGAAGTTAGAGCACTCCAGCCCCTCGCCCGCGCCAGCCTGTAGCCGCCGCGCGCCGCCTTAGCCGCTGATGATCAGCTCGCGCACTGGCTTCTGCCCTCCCCCTGCCCCGTAGCGCAGCGAAACCTCCTCCATCTCGAAGCAGCCGAACAGCTCGCGCACCTCGGGCCGGTCATTCAGCGACAGGATAAACCGCCCCTGAAGGCCCCGTAAGAGGTCTCTCAGACGCTCAAAATCGCCTTGCGAGAAGATGTCCTTCCCATAATCATCGGTGTGCCCCCAGTACGGCGGGTCGCAATAGAACAACGTCCCCGGCCGGCTGTCGTACCGCTCGATGCAGGTGCCAAAGTCCAGGCACTCGATCAGCACGTCCTCGAGCCGCTCGTGGACCGCCTCCAGCATCGGCTCCACCTTGCTCAGGCTCCAGCGCCCGCGCGTGTAGTCCACCCCGAAGGTGCGCCCCATCCCGCCGAAGCTGGCCTTCTGCAGGCAGAGGAAGCGCGCCGCCCGCTCGAGGTCGGTGAGTTGGTCGGCCGGCGTGGCGCGTAGCCGGTCGAAGTCGGCTCGGCTGTAGAGCTGGAAGCGCAGCACGTCGAGCAGCTGCTGGTAGTGCCGCTGCAGGATCCGGAAGAGGTTCACGACATCACGATTCACGTCGTTGATCACCTCCAGCTTCGGGCGGGCCGATCGGCGGAAGAACACCCCGCCCATGCCCACAAAGGGCTCGACGTAGCGGGTGTGGGGGATGGCAGCGATGCGCTCTCCGATGCGGCGAGCCAGAGCACGCTTGCCGCCCAGCCAAGGGGCGACCGGCTGGACGGGGCGAACTGCGGTCAATGGTTCTTTCATAAGTGGCACCCTAACGAGGCTCCGCCGCTTGCGGCCGGGGGAGCTGGAAGGCCGGTCATGACGGCCCAAGGTGCGAGGTTCTGTCTTGCGGTTCGGGGCGCTTCAACGCCCTTGCCACCCCCGTTTTACCAGAGGCGGAAATCTCTCAGCGCACCGGGTACCTCACCACCGACTGGTCGGCCCAGCGGCCGTCGGCGGTGGTGAAGGCGAAGGTGACGAGGTAGTCCTTCTCCGCCACGCCGAAGCGCACCCGGTAATTGATGAAGCCGGCAGCGGCGCTGCACTCGTCGACCACCAGCTCGCCGCTCGGGCTGACCGTCACCGCAACCGCGCTCGCCAGCGCCGCTCCCGCGGGCAACCACGGGCGCGCATCGAGCTGATGGAACAGCTCGGCGGCCGGGCGCTTCGGGTCGGCTGTCTCGTCGTAATCCATCTCAGGCGGCCCTTCGTTTGATCGTGAACACCCGGCGCTCGGGCCTCACCGTAAAGACGCGCCGCTCGGCCGGGATGGCGAAGACCCGGCGCTCTGCGTCCACGTTGAAGACGCGGCGTTCGGCACGGATGGTGCCGATCAGCACTGGGACCGGCGGCGGGCCGCTTGCCTCGGCCGAGCCGCCGATCGGCAGCTCGCCGGCGCCGATCGCAGCGACCAGCGCGGCGCCCTGCGCTCCGCCTGCCAGATCGAACGCGCCGCTCGCTGCGGCTGCGATCCGAACCGCCACCGTGCTGCTACCGCCGATCCCGAGCTGGCCGCTGCCGACCGCCTTGAGAGCCACCGATCCCGCGCCGCTGCCCGACAGACCGATTGAACCGCTGCCCGCAGCCGCGATCCGCACCGCGCCCGCACCAGCACCGGAAAGCCCGAAGCTGCCGGCAGAGGCGGCCGTGAGCCGAACCGCCGCCGCCGCGCTGCCCGAAAGACCGAGCGTGCCCGAAGCCGCGCCGGTGATCGCAGGCGCGCCGACCGTTGCCGATCCGCCGAGGTTGATCGAACCGCTCGCCGCCGCGCCAATCCGCACGGTGGTCGCCGCGTTGCCCGCAAGACCCAAAGTGCCCGAAGCCGCCGCGCTCAGCGAAGAACTTGATGCTTCGAAGAACTCGGCCCGGAACAGCGCCCCGCCCGCCTCGCGGCGGTAAACGAGAGCGCGGTTCCTGATCGCGCCGGGCGAGGAGCGGAAGAATAATGGCATGGCTTAGCCGTGCACGATCTTGCCGACACCGCGAACGCTGCCGGTGCTGGTCGTTGAGCACACACACGCCATCATCAGGCAGGCCGCGTTGGCAATTTCCGGCAGGAACAGGCGCTGCCAATCGGCGATCTCCGGTTTGTTGGCGAGCAGGACTTCGACCGTGGTGCGCTGGCGCATGTAGGTGAAGCCGAAGTTGCCCGCCGCCCCGGTCGCTGCCGAAAGGGTGGCAATGCCAGGCGCGCGGATGCGCTTGCCCTGATCAGCCGTCGGGATGAACGCCGTGAGCGGGATCAACCGGCCGGCGCGCAGCGTGCCGCCCACTGCGATCACGTTGAGGTTACCGGTGGTGCCGTCGCCGTAGGTAACGGCGGTGGTGAGGTTCGAAGCGGTCGCGCCGCCATCGGCGTAGACCTCAAGGAACCACTGGCCATCGCTGTAATCCGCCGCGCCGAGCCGCGCCGCCGGGGGATTGAGCGCACCGGGTGCAAGGTCGAGCCCGGTGATCGTCTGCGCGGTGATGATGTTGAACGACAGGCCGCCGAAGTGCGCGATCCGGTCATAGAATTCGATCCCGGTGCCGCTGTTCGACATCACCAACGCCAGCGCCGCAAGATAGCTTGTCGCCGGCGAGGTCTGCTGGTTGAACGAGAACGCCCCGGCCGTCGCGTTGTTGGGCACCGCCGCAGTCGTCGGGATCGCGCCCTGCGCGGGCACGCCCGTCGCCCGCCAGAGGCTGAAAAGCTGCCCGGAAGCAGCGTTCGCAATGCTCGTCTTGTCGATCTGCACAGCAGAGTTGTTGTTCGCCAGCGCGTTGACGAGCTGGTCGAGGGTCGTGATTGCCATCGATCAGGCCCCGCCGGCGGTGAGGCCGAAGGCGGTGACGGTGATCTGCTGGCCGGCCGCGATGTTGGTGTTGTCGAGGGTCATATCTCCGCCGCCGCCGGTCGCGGTCACGTCGCCCTGGTCATGACAGGTCGCCCCCTGAACGACCTCGAAGTGCCCGGCAGTCCCGGCCGCGTCCGCGGCACTGTCCTGCCAGGTGCCGAGGATCGCTTTCGCCCCGCTCGCCGCGTCGGTCATGAAATCGGCGGGCAGGACCATCGTCGCGAGCACGGTGCCGGTGCGCGCGGCCGCGCAGTCGGCAGGCGGAGCGCCAGTGCGGATCCGCAGCGTCGGCGACGCGCCGATCGCGGTCTCGTAAGCGTTGGCGAGCGCGTTGCGGACGGTGGTTGAAAACTTGCGAGCTGGCATGGTCGTTTCCTTTGGGTTGAAGTGATCAGGCGGCCGGGATCGAAGCGGCGGCCTCCTGCCGGACCTCATCCTGGTCGAGGCCGGTATCGATGAAGAACTCGTGCTTTTGGTCGACGATCAGGTGGGCGTTGAAGAACCGGCCGATCGCCTGGTCGGCGGCGGCCGCCTTGATCACCGCCTGCCGGTCGAGCTCCACCTTGGTGCGCAGGAAGTCCTTTGCCCGCGCCCAGCGCAGGCCGCGCAGCCAGGCGGCGACGTCCTCGGCCTTCACCCCGCGCAGGAACTTCACTTTCGGCGGCGTAAGCCGGATGCCGATCTTCGCGCCAGCGATCTCGGCCGAGCGCTTGCCCTTGGCCAGCTCGTCCTTCCCGCCCGCTTCCCACCACGCTTTCAGCCCGGCGAACAGCGGCTTGGCCTGCGCCTCGAGCTCGCGGATGCGGGTGTCGCGCTGGGCCTCGATCCGGTCGATCGCGGCAGCGGCAGCGAGCCGCTCGAGCGCGATGTCGCGGTCGAGCCCGACGAACTCGCCGATCATCAGCGTGGCCTCAGACGCGTCTGAGGGGGCAGTAACGGCTGCATCTTTGCGACGGGGCATCAGAAGGTCTCCTTTTGGTAAGTCATCACGCCCGCCGCAGCGCGATCGCGCTGATCAGGACGTAAGGTGCCGCGCCGTTGAAGCGCAGTCGGCCCACCCCGCCACCGAGGTCGGTGACGGTAATCGGGCTGGTGAAGGTGAGGTTGTTGATCGCGTCGGTCGCCGCCGTCCCGGTGCTGGTGTAAGTCGTGCCATCGGTGTCGACGACGCGCACCGGGGCGACAGTCGGGATGTTGTAACTGTAGCGGGTGGTCGCGGCACCTGCCGGGTCGTCGATCACGGAGAGCAACCCGCCCGAACCGCCGTCGGTGATGGCAAGGAAGGCAATCTCCCAAGACCCCGCCGCCAGTTCGAACTCGACGCCCTTGGCAATCGCGTTGTCCAGCCCCCAGAGCGGAATTCCGAACACGCTGGAGTTGTTGGTGAAACCTGCGCCGATCGCGCGCATCTTGATCCCGGCGCGCGTGACGAAACTGGTCTCGGTGACATTGAGATAGGTCGCACCTGCTGGCGCCCCAGAGACGCTTGGCGCGCCCGAACCTGATTGCTGCAACCAGACGAAGCTGGCCGACAGCGCTGCATCGTCGTTGGTGATGGTGCAGATCAGCTCGTTCCGGCCCGATCCGACCAGCACCGCCCCGCCCGAGGGCGAAGACAGCGTGAACTTGAACGTCTCGTCGAACTCGGCGGCGGTATCGCCGATGACGTTGGCGGTGAAGGTCTGGGTCGCGACGCCCGCGGTGAAGGTCAGCGTGCCGCTGGGGAACACCCCGCCCGAAAAGTCGCTCGCGCTGGCAGGTGCGATCCCGGTGCCTGACGTGGCAACGTTGACGGTGTTGCTGCCCGAAAGGTCGCCGCCGCGCCGAACGGTGATGGTGTAGGCGGTCGTGCCGCTGTTACCTTCGTTCTGGACGATCGCGCTGCTCTCGATGAAGAACCACGTCGCCGCGCCGTCATCGACGCCCGCTTTGAGGACGGCGCTGGTGCCCGTCATCTCGGTTGCGGCGGCCACGCCGACCCTGCGGAACCCGACCAGCTCGAGCGGCCCGAACACACGCGGCGGAAGTCCGCGCGCTGCGAAGCCGGGGAAGAAGGTCGGGCGGTCGCTGTTGCTCGTCGAGCGGACGTAGGAATAGACCGCGCCATCGTCGCCGACCACGTGAAAGGCGACGAAGCCCATTGGCCACCCGAAGTCCCACAGCGGCGGCTTGCCTGCGGCATTGAGAATAGGCACGCCGCCGAGCGTGTAACCAACTACCTGCGGTGCGCGCGTCATGTCGTCCTTGTAGAGCGAGCAGTCGGCGTCGATCTCAGGGCACCGGGAAACCTCGAACGCGCGCCGTCCGCCGTTCACCCGGTCGATCATCAGATCCCCGCCCGTCGGGTGCGCCTGCATCCGCTCAAGGTTGGCGATCAGCGTGGCAAGCTCGGCAAGGTTCTCGGGGTTGCTGTCATCGCCGGTGGCGCCAGCAGCGGTCGCAACGCCAAGAAGCACCGGCGTGCCCGCAGAGCCGGTGTTGACGGGCGTGCGCTTGGCCGGGTCGAGGGCGTAAACTCCCGCACCCCTCGGCGTCCCGCTGATCTGCGGATTGTCGCGCGTGATCCAACCTACTTCGTTGCCGCCAGTGTCAATGACGCGCATCGCTCCGCCGATCATGTCGCGGATGGTTGAGGTGACGGTGAGCCTATTGGTCGCCGCATCAACGTAGCCCGCAAATATCACGCTGCCGACCGTCTGCGGGAAGATGTAGAGGCTGCTCGATCCTTCGTCGAAGCCGCTCCACCCCTCGCTGCGCAGATAGCGCCCGCGCATCCACTGCCCGCCGCGCGGATAGGCCCCGCTGATGTCGAGGCGCGACGTGCAGACGTAGTGATGGGTGGCTTTGGCACCGGGGGCATAAGTCATCGGCTGCGGCGGGATCACTAAGCCATAGGTAGTGTAGGACGGGGTGTTGAAGGCGATCGGCGGATACTGCACCGGCATCGCACCGCTGTCCGAGCGTCCGGGAGAGGTCGGCCCGTTGCGCATCATGTGGACCGCAAGCCCCGTCACCGAAGCAGTGAAGCGCGGCCAGCCCGGTTGGTTCTCGTTATGCCACGGCGACACCCAGATCTCGGGCTGCGTGCGGGTGACGGTTGCCGATGGCGCATCGGTGACGGCGAGATGCGCCTCGTAGCTGTCGAGGCCGAGGCTGGTTAGCTGCGGCGAATTGAACGCCTCGTAAAAATTGATCGTGCCCGAACCGAGCGACGAGCTGGGGATCGCGATGCGCCGGGTGAAGTTGGCGCTAAATGGCTTGGTCACCTCGCCCAGCTTCGCGTCGACCGCATCTTGCATGTGACGCGAGAGCGGATACTGGTCGATGTCCATCTCGTCCGCGACCATGTAACTGAACCACTTGGTGCGCCAGTAAGGGTCCGTCATTGCAAGGCTGCGGAAGTCCATCGCGTTGAAATCGGCGCGGTAGGGGTAGCGGTCTTGCCACTTGGGATAGGCGATCAGCATCAGCCCGGCCGCCTTTACGGCTGCAAGAAGCTGCGTCCCGCGCCCCTCCAACGTGATGTCGGGGTGCCCGTTCTTGAAGGTGTTGATGCCATTCGACGCCCACCAGGCAGGCAGGTTCTCGGCAAGACTGTTGGTGCTGTAGCAATAGCCGATGTCGCCCTGGTTCCAGGGCGCGATGATGATCTTCTTGGGGCCGCGCGGGCCGATGTTGGGGCCGTAGAGCGTGTCGCCCAGAACATAGGTGCCGTCTGGGCCTGCAGCGGCGGCAGCTGTGACCGCGACAAGCCGGCCGAACCGCGTCTCCGCGCTGGTGGCGGCCGGATCGATCAGCGCGCGCAGCTCCACCGCCAGCTCGCTCGCCTTCCCCCTGGTGTAGCGAACGCGCGGGCTGCCGGTCTCGCAGCAGCGGGGCAGCTCGTACTGCGCGCTCAGCGCCTCATCGTAAGGCGAAGGTCCGCGCATCATCACGCTGAGCTCGGACGCCGCACCGGCCTTCAGGGCGAGGCCGATGCTGGCAGTGCCGGGGGTAGTGGGTCCGGCCGCCGTGGAGATAATCGCATTCTGGCCGAGGATGAGCTGGAACTGCTCGAGCGTGAGGTCGAACACGCTGAGCTGCACCTTCAGGCTCTCACGCTCGATGAAGGCGATGCTCTCCCCGGTCTCGGCCGCGGGCGTGCTGGAAGCCCACTGGCGATCGTGGACGAAGACCACCCCTTCGGACGTGGCGCTGCGCGCGCCGTGCTTGCCCAGCAGCGTCCAGGCCTCGCCGGGCGCGACGTCGACGGCCGGGAACGCCGTGCCCACCGGGGCGATCCAGATCGTGAAGGGCGCGGCGATGATCTCGGGGTTCTGGCTCATAAGGTAAACTCTCTCTCTCGGCCGCCGCCCGGGGGTGGGTCGGCCGGGGGTGTGTAGGTGCCGCCGGAGCTGGTGCGTTGCGCGCCCAGGAAGACGAGCGCCGGGTTGGCCATCTGGGTCAGCGCCGGGCTGGCGTAGGCCTCGTAACCGGGCGTCACCGGGTTCCAGAACACCGCGAAGCTCGTGTCGGATGCCAGCGCGTTGATCGATGCTGCGGCGAAGCTGACCGCGCTGCCATCACTCAGCACCGCATCGAAGGCGGCGATGAAGATGCTGTCGTCATCGCTGGTGAGCGGATAGGCAACACTGCGCGAAACGATGCGGCGCGCGCTGCCGCCGCTCGCTCCGGTGGTGTCGATCGGGCCGAGCACGCGGCGCGCGCCGGTCACCCCGTCGACCACGTAGGATACCGCGACGTAGAAGCGAGCATTCTGGCCGGAGGAAATCTCGCGGCGGGTCACATCTGGTCGGCTCGTCCCGGCTTCGGTCCAGACGGTAGAGCCGGTCGGCGCGGCGGTCTGCTGGACGAATTCAAACTGCACCAGGCTGGCGGCCGGATCGGCGACCGCGCCGGTCACCACCAGCGATCCTGCCGGCCCGGCCGCGGCCGCCCAGGCTGCAGCGCCCGGCGCAGCGATGGCAGGCGGGACCGGGTTGGGCACGGCTACCGATCCATCATCGAGCGGCGCGGTGTCGCTGAAGACGCTGGCCGAGATCTGGCGCAGGGTCAGCTGGTGGTGCCACGCCTTGTTCGATCCCCACGCCTCGACCCGGAAGGTCAGCGTCGCCCCGCCGAAATAGCGGTCGCTCTGCCAGGCAACCCAGTCGCCCTCCTCTATGAAGGCGAAGCGCGGCGGCAGGGTGACAGTGGCCCGGCCCCACAGTCGCCCGAGGCGGCGGATCACCTCGGCGATGCGCTGCGCCTGGGGCTGGTTGGTGACGAAGTCGAGCTGCGGCTGCGCCTCACGCGGGGCGCCGTCAGCAACGATATCGGCGGTCTCGCGGCGCACAGGCGCAGAACGGACGGCCCAGCGCTGACCCGGATCGACAAAGCGCACCGCGACGGTGTTGATCCAGCCATCGTCCTGCTGGCCAAGGATCTGCTCGTTCCAGGTGACCGTGCTGCCGACCAGCAGATCGGAATCGGAGAAGTTGGTGATCACCGACTTGGCCTGACCTGGATCGACCTCGACTGCGCCCTCTGGCTGGCTGATCGTGCCAGCAACGGCGGCTGCAAAGTCGCTCTCGACATCGATGTAAGCCTCGGTCGATGCAACCAGCCCGCCGATCCGGTACCGCGCCGCGCCGCCGACCACTTCATCGCAGAGGTTGGCGCGGGGGAAGACGTTGGCGGGCGGCGCCTCGATCGCGGACAGCCCGCGGCCGACCAGCAGCATCTCGGGCTGGGTGACAAGGTCCCCGGCGTAGATCCCGCGCACCCAGTTGTGGCGGATCACGATCGGGTTCTCGCTCCACGTCCAGGTGGACGGCGTGTCGCGGCGGTGGCTGCCGCTGCCGCCGACCGTGGTGTCGAGGCGCGAGTCGTAGCAACGCAGGCCCCGCACCACCCAGCGGAAGCGCGGGCGGCCGCCCGGCCAGACCGGGTTCTTCGCGTCCGGCGCATCGGCCTTGTAGGCGACCACGACGTAGGCAACGCCGCGCCCGCGATCATTGGCGGTCCAGCCAGGTCCCTGCGCGGTGAGGATCGAAGGGACCGCCTGCGCCCACTGGCCGTCGCGCCAGAACACTTGCATCTGGTTGACGAATCCTGCGACCATCCCGTCGCCAGCGAAAGCGACGTAGGTGTCGTCGACGAAGAAGCCTTCCAGCGCATCGCAGCGGTGGTCCGCCAGCGCGATCACCATCACCTCCCAGTCGGTGCCGTACTTGCCGCCGTAGTTGAACGCGTCGGCGAGTGTGCCGCCCACTGCCGCCCGTCCGAAGATCGCCTGCCGGGGCTGTTCGCCCAGCTGGAGCTGCGCGGCGGCAGCGGCGCGGCTTCCACCGTTGCCACGTGGCCGCGATAGCAGTGTCGCGCCGATCGACAGGCCGATGGCGATGGCACTGGCCGCAAGGCTCGAAACACCCAGCGTCACTGCGAGGAGGCTGGTGCCGCCAGACGGGATGGCCAGAGCGATCGCGGCGACAACGGCCCCGATCTGCACGATCGCGCGGATTGCCTTACCCATCGATGGGCTCCCTGATCACTGACCAGGCGATGGTCATCGCGCTGCGTGGCAGGCGTTCGAGCCCGCGCGCGCCCGGGCCAACCAGCGTCTCGCCCTCGATGATCATCAACCGGATGCCGAACAGCGGATCAGGCAGGCCGGCGATGTCGCCGCGCTGCGCCAGTGCCGGGGCAACGCGGGCGAGCCGGGCATCGAGTGCGTGCTCGAGCCCCCCTGCCGCCTCGGCCACGATCCGGGCCTCGCGGCGGGTTCGCCACTGCGGCACGTCGGCCAGCGGATCGCGCCCGGTCTGCGCCTTCGCGCAGGCCGCGGCGAAGCTCACGCAATCGCGCCCGCGCCGCCAGGCGAAGCGGCGGGCCGCGTGCGCCTCGATTGCCGCGATGAGGGCCGGGATGTCGCGGTCCATCACCGCGCCAGCTCGTTCGCGTTGCGCAGGATGTCGCTACCAAAGCCGCCGCCGCCGACACCGGGCAGCGCCGAACCGGCTCGCGCAGGCCTGCGCCCGCCCCAGTAAAGCGTCTTCTCACCGACGTATGAGACGTTCTTGAAGAACCCGTCAGAGGCATCGATCAGCCGCTGGTCGCTGTCCGCTCGCATCCGCGCGCCGCGCCGGCCGAGGCCCTTGGCTGCCGCCTCGATCTGTGCGGTGAGCGAGGCAGTGCCGCCGATCTGCTCGTCCCGCATGATTGTGTCGAGCTTTCCGCGTGCCCAGACGTCGAAGTCCAGAAGCGTATTCCCGGTCTGATCGAAGATCATCCGCCACAGCACCGAAGGTGCGCTCTGCAGCCCGGCCGCATCGATCAGGGCGGAGGCCTCGGGATCGATGCCGGACAGGATCAGGGTGATGTTCTGCGCCGCATCGCCCAGCGCCCCGCCGGCAATTTGCGCGAGGCCCCGATCGCCGATCGGCAGGAAGTTTCTCCCCTCGAAGATCACCTCGTGATGACCGCCCCAAAGCCGAACCGGTGGCGTGCAGCCGATCTCGACCGCACCTGAGACGATCGCGGTCCCGGCCTCGAGCGCGGCGAGCGCGGCGGGTGCCAGCGTCTTCATGCCAAAGCGCTCATGAACGCAGATCCTGAATCGCGGTGATCGTGGCACCGGATAGGATGCCGCCCGCACCGATCGGGCCGAGCTCGCTGTTCTCGGGCACGAGCTGCATGACGACGGCAGGGCTGTCGAGGTGGGCAATCGCCCCTGCCGGGACGAGGCTGGTGTTGAGCGGCGGCTCGATCGTCACCACCGCCACGCCGCTGCCGTTCGCCGTCGCTGGCAACACCGACCGCGTCATCGTGCGGCGCATCATGTTGCCGGTCGCAAAGCCGGTCGCATCCCAGCGGAAACCGACGAGATCGCCGACACTGATCTGCAGCCCGGCGGGCAGGCCGTTGAGGGTAAGCAGCGCGTTGCCGTTCGCGTCGATCGACTGGCTCCAGCTGGTGGCCGGGCCGGTGAAGGCGGTCGACGTTCCGGCGCGCACCAGGCCGGTGAAGCCGAAGCGGTAAAGCTTGGGCAGGCGCCGGGTCGGGTCGATCGCGTAAAAGCGGCGGATGCGGCCGCGCAGCCGATCGAAGAACGCCTGCCACAGATCCGCGCTGTCCGGATCGCTGCGCTCGATCTCGAAGCGCGCGTACCACAGCGGCCATCCCGCCTGCACCCCGCCTTGCCGCCCGCTCGCCTCGGGCGCGGCGAAATCGACCCGCTCGATATCGAAGCGCACGCGGGCGATGCCGCTGCGTGTTTCGGGCTGGATCAGGATCATGTCAGGATTCTCCGATCCCGAGCTTCGCGCACCGTGGTGACGATGCGGCCGGGCAGCTCGGCGCTGAGCTGGTCGAGCTTGGAGTTGACCCGCGCGATCGCGGCGGCATCCGCGCCGGTCGCGTCGATGTTGACGTTGACCGTCGCGGTGGTCCCGCCGCCGCCGCCCATCAGCGCGCGACTGGCCGGATTGGACATGATGCCCATGCCGCCCGGGCCTGCGAAGGCAAGCTCGGGGCCTTCCTCGCCAACCACGGCGAACTTGCCGGTCGGGATCGTGCCGCCGGTGGCGCGCCCGCCGGCGAAGGACGAGAACAGCTTCCCGATGCCGGAGACGCTGCCCCCGGCCGACGCGCCAGCGCCAGCGCCGCTGCCACCGCCGAAAAGGCTGCCGAGGAAGCCGCCGATCCCGCCACCACCGCCGCCGAACAGCGCATTGGCCAGCGGCTTGATGATCGCCTGCTGGATCGCGATGCGCAGCAGATCGGCGATGATCTGGTCGGCCACCCGCTTGAAGACATCGCCAAGGCTTTCCGCCCCCATGATCGCATCGGTCAGCCCGTCGTTGAGCGCCTCGAGCCCGTCGATCGAGATGCCCTGCAGCGCCTCGTTGATCTGGCCCGGGGTGGAATTGAGGCCGCGCATGTACCGCTCGACCTCGGTCTCGTTCTGCCGGCCGACCGCCGCCTGCCGGGTGCCCGCCGTGGCGGCCAGCGCATCGAGCGCGATCTTGGCGCGCGCCTTCTCGGCCTCGGTGGTGGCCTGCGATGCGATCACCGCCTCCAGCTTCGACTTGAGCGCGGCGTCCTCTGCCGCGAGGATCTGCAGCGCGATCGCCTTGCGCTCGGCCTCGGTGTCGGCGAGCTGCAGCTGCAGCTGAAGCGCGTCGCGGCGGGCGTTGTATTCCTCGTCGGCGAGCGACTGCGCTTCCTGCTCGATCTGCGCCATCCGCTGGCGGGTGATAATCTGGCCTTCGAGCCCCTTGTTGGCCGAGACGATGATGTTGCCCTGCTCGTCGATCTTCGCGCCGACGCCCAGCAGCGCCTCGATCTGGGCGATCAACGCAACCTTGCGCTGCGCCCCGAGATCGCTGGCCTCGATCTCCGCGACGCGCTGCTCGCGCTCGAGGTCGAGCAGCTCCTGCTGGATGGCCGCGCGGCCTTCGGCGGTGGTGGCGAGCGAGAGGCGCGCCTGCAGCGTCTGGCGCTCGATCGCCGCCGACTGGCCGGAGAAGTCGCTGGCCATCTGGGCCTCGGTGCGGCCGCGGGGGCCGGCAGAAGAACCCGAGCCTCGTGAGCCTCTGCCGCTCGGCGGCGAGCCGAAGACCCGTCGCGCAGCTGCTGTGTCGCCGTTGAGAGCGTCAAGCGTGTCCTGGAAATTCTTGATGTTGCCGCCCTCGGCAGCCTCATTGGGAACAGAAAGCAATCTGCGATACGCTTCTGGCGAGATCACCCCCGCGTTCATTCGAGCGCGAGCCTGCGCCTCCACCTGCTCGGGGCTAAGCTTGCCGCTTCGATAGCCATCGACAAGGTCTTGTCCGTTGTTAGCGCGCTCGAGACGCAGGCCACCCATCGAGCCGGTGACCCTCAAGTCGCCCAAACCACCCTGACTAAGTGATCGCTGTTCGGCACGCGCCTCTGCCTGCCGGGTCATCGCCGCAGACAAACCGGCTGCAGCCTGCGCCCGGGCCAATGCAAGAGCTTGGCTAGTCTGCTCTTTCATCTTCAGCGTGGTGCTGTCCATCACGCTGCCGAGGATGCTCTGCGCATCGCCCAGCTTGCTGCTGGCGAACTCGACGCCCTCAAGCGCGTCCTCGGCCTCGAACAGCTTGCCGATGAACGGGGTTAGCACCACAACGGCCGAGGTAATGGCGATGCCCCACGGTCCGCCAAGGAAGGCCGCCACGCGGCTCGTGCCGCCGGCCATCAGCTGGAGCGACTGGATCACCTGCCCGGATTGCGAGGCGAAGATCTGCATTGGCCGCGCACCCAGCGCGAACATCGTGGCCATGTCGTTGAGCTGGAAGCTAAGCTGCTGCATCCCGGCGCGCTGTGCGCCGGCCGACTGGACGACGCGCTGCCCGGCCTGCTCGAACCCAGCGCTCATCTGCGCTGCGCTGCGGCCGGTGGCGACCATCTCGGTCGCCAGCTGGGCCGAGCTGCCCTTGGTCTTGTCGAGGGTCTGCCCCAGCTTGCCCGCGCGTTGCTCGGCTTGGGCAACGCCCGCGCTGAAGCCCGCATCGTTGGTGCGCAGATCGAGGAGAGCCTCGCCAAGCCGCTCAGCCATTGCCTAGCCACTCCTCGAGATCGGCGATCATCGGCGTCTCGCCGCCGTCGCTGCGCATCCCGATGCCCATCCCGGCCAGATCCTGAGGGTCGGCCTTGGCGGGCGCGGGGGCACGCTCCCCTGATGCCTTGCGGTCAAGCTCGGCGAATATCCGGGCGCGATCGTTCGGCTCGCCCGCGCCGGCGCCCAGCGCTGCGCGGTTGACCGCGCTCAGCGTCTCGGCCGCCTCGAGGCGCGGGATCATCTTCAGGAACGCCCGAACAACCGCCGCAGGCGTGCCGTGAAGCCATTCGGCGGGGCTGCCACCGTAGAACCGGACGAGCCGAGGTAGGAGGATGCCCCAGTCAGGTTGCCAAAGCCCGCCGGCATCGGCCCCGTCGCTGTCGTCATCGCTCCTGCCACCTTCAGCTTCTCGCGCAGCAGGAGCCCGGTAAAAACATCGATGATCGCCCATCGCTGGGTGCCCGCCAGCTTCTCGAAGACCGCATCGGGCACGTCGACCAGGATAGCCCGCGCCACAGTGGCGACGAGCTTGTCCAGCTCGTCGTCACCCTCCTCGCCATCTTCGGTCTGCAGCGCATCGATGCGCTTGCCCCAACGGCCGAAGCGCAGGCTTTCCACCACGCTCAGCTCGCCGGGGCTGCGGATCTGATAAGTCTCGCCATCGATCGCGATCACGGGCCGAGTGAGCAGCGTTTCGATGTCGAGCAGCGCGCCTGTGTTTGCCTGTGTCATGTCGGCCCCGATCAGATCGCGGGCAGATGCGCGGCGATGATGTAGCCGAACCGTTCCTGCGCATTGGCAGCGGTCAGATCCTCCAGCGCCTCGAAGCTCAGCGCCAGCGCCGCGCCGGTCCCGCCCTTGCGGAACACCGGCGCCGGCGCGCCCGACTGGTAGCAGCGCGGGATGCAGTACTGCATCGCCAGCGCCTCGTTGTAGGGCGACAGGCCGCGGGCGAGCAGCGCGTATTCCTTGGTCCGGCCGACGTCTTCGGACAGGCCGATCTTCTTGGTGCCGGGCACGCCGGTCGCCGCGGCGACGGTGGTGACCGCGTTGCCGTTGAGCGCGACCGCGTACTGCTCGAGCGTCATGTCGAGCAACGTCACGCCGAACATCAGGTCTTCCTCGGTGAGGAACGCCTTGACCGGGCCACTCGCACCGGCGGTGCGGACCTTGTCGTAGGACTTGGCGTGGGTGGTGGTGACCCCGCCGGCCTCGTAGCTGCGATCGCCGTTGGTGCCGAGCTTGATCCAGGCCACGGCAGGCGCCGCGTTGATCAGCGGGAAGGCGGTGCCGACGGGCGCGAGCCAGAGGGTGAGCGGGGCACCGATGATTTCAAAGGGGGTCATTGCGGGTTACTCCTCGATGGCGACCAGGCCGTGCATGACCTGGAAGGATTGGAACTGGCGGGGCCACTCGGTCACCGGCTCGCGGCCGGGCAGCGAGCCGCTGGAGGAATTGGCCCAGTGGATGAGGCAGCCGGCGTGCACGCTGCGGCGCAAGAACCGCAGGGCGAGAGCTGTCTCGCGCATCACCTTGGCCGCCGCGCGCGGGGTCGCGCCGAAGGCGAAGACATCGACCCGCTGGGTGTCGTGCTCGTTGGTGCTCTCGCCGGTTAGTGAGGCACCGCCGGAGGACTTCACTACGATCGCGGGGCGCGGCATCGATGCGGTCTCGGTCGGGGGCAGCTCGCCGCCAAAGATGCGCGAGGACGTCAGCACCGCGACCGCCGGGATCGACTTGAGGTAGGCGACCAGGGCGCCTTCGAGATCGGCTGCCTCAGGCATCGCTAAGACCCCTCTCAGAAGGCCCTGAGGGACCGCCCGACTTCTCGAACGCTTTGCGGATGTTGGCGGTCAGCTTCGGATAAGCAGCGTCGGCCGCAGGGCGCAGGTAGGGCCGCGCAGGGATCGTCACGCTCTTGACGAAGCGCACCGACCCGTCCGCTTGCGGGATCGACAGCGCCTTCGCGCGCACCGGCACGATCACGCCGCCCAGCTCGTGGATCAGGGCGTAGCGGACATCGGTCGATCCCCAGGTGCCAGCCACCCCGGCGCCCTCGTCGCGGGCGAACT
Organism: Sphingomonadales bacterium; assembly: GCA_031408395.1. Lineage (GTDB taxonomy): Bacteria > Pseudomonadota > Alphaproteobacteria > Sphingomonadales > Sphingomonadaceae > Erythrobacter. Next base: position 48,648 of record JANNWO010000197.1, read on the forward strand.
CGGCAATCTTGATTGATCCTTCGAGGATGCCCGTCTGGTTTTGCCAGGCGTGGTTGGTCTTGGCCTGCTGGACCGCCTCGGACATCGTCGCGTTGACGCCGACCTTCTGCGCAGCACGCAACTTCGCGGTCAGCGCCGGGCCGTTCCAGGTGAGGGACTGCGAGCTCATGACATCGCGCTCCAGACCAGCGTGGCGACGAGCGCACCGAGGAAGAACCACCCAAAGCCGGCAAGCGCCGCCGAGCTGAAACCTTCGCGAACTTCGCGGATCGGCGGCGGCGGCGGCGGCGGCGGCGAGAAATCATCGCCCCGGAGAATGCGCGCTTCGGCCTCAGACCCGCGCGGTGGAGGAGGTGACGGGATAAAGCTCATCACCCGATCCTCTGGAGCGCGGCTTCGCGGTGGTTGTGCTTGAACTGCACCGGGCCTTCGACCTTCAGACGGCCGGTGATGATCACGGTGCCGTCCCGCTCGGAGACCGCAGTGATCTCGTCGCCCTCGCGCAGATCCGCAGACAGGCCGACCATTACGCGCAGATCCTCGATCATCGCGGTCTTGGCGCCGTCGACCAGCTCGCGGCTCGTCTTCGAGTAGACGAAGCAGGCAAGCGCGTTGTGCAGCACCGTGAAGACGGGCGCGGTCGGGTTGCCCCAGCTGTCGGTGCCGGCAGCTGTGCCCCGCTCGACGCGAGCGCGGTGGGTGAGACGGCCGGCGATCACTTGCGCAGCCCCTTGAAGGCGCGCGCGACCTCGTCGGCCAGCACGAGCAGGAGGAAGAGGATCAGCGCGGGCAGCCAGAGCAGCGCGCAGAAAAGCGCGATCGACACGCGGACAACGAATGGCTCGTCATCACCGACCACGAAGATGCCGATCGCCAGCGCGATCGAGAGCGCCCAGAACATGCCTTCCCACCAGTTCATACCCGGCTCCTGCGATGCTTGCGGCGCACGCGGCGGCTCACGTGCTGGAGATTGCGGTGCTTGTTCGGTCGGCCAGCCTTGCCCTTTGAACGAAGCCTGCGGCCTTGTGAGCGAGCAAGGTTTACGGCAGCGCGGCGGCGCGCAGGGCTGACAACAGAAACCCCAAAGCCGTGCCCCGAAGGGCCGGCAGCGCCCGGTGTCGACAGCGCGGCGGCGGCAAGCAAGGCGATGCTGCGAAACAGGCCCCTCATGCCATCACCATCCCGCGCCGGTCTTCCAGCGTCTGCAGGATCGCCTCGCGGTCGGCGGCCATGTCGCCACTAAGGGTGATCTGGTAATCGCCCGCCCGCTCGCTGCGCAGCGCGCCGCGGTAGCTGAGGTCGAGCGCGATGAGCTTGATCGTCACCTCGGCGCGCGCGGCGGCGAGGCCGACCGGCGTGTAGGCGACCCGCACCATCGGCGCCCAGTACTGGCGCGCGTTCGGGCCGCCGGTGAGGCGCTGGAGAGTGCGGCCGCCGTGGAGGACGCGGAAGTCGGTAGCGGCCAGCACCCGCTCGTCGGCCGCGTTGCCGGTGTTGCCGGGATCGATCTCGGTGACGGTGATCGGCAGCGTGGTGTCGGCCGGGCGGGCGAGGCGCAGCGTCGGATTGAGCCGCGAGGCGGGATCGAGCGGATCGCCCAGCTCGGCCGTGAACGCGCCCGCCCCGCCGAACCGGGCATCGAGCTCAGCGGCGATCGCATCGATCATATCGAGCAGCTCGCCGTCCGGCAGATCGGTCGGCACCCGCAGCTTGACCCGGTCTAGAAGGGCGAAGTCGGGCATCAGGCGGCCTCCGCCTCGGCGACCGCGCCATCACCGGCCGAAGCCGCCCCGAGGGGCATCTCGGCGACCAGCAGATCGATGCCGGCGTTCAAGGTGAACTCCTGCTCGAAGTGCGGCGGAAGCTGGGCGATCTCGGTGAAGTCCGCCCCGAAGACCGGATCGGCCTCGCGGGGGTAGGACAGCACGATCGCCGGCGCTTCCTCGGTGATGACGCGGACGCGGGTTGCCATCGATCAGGCCTTGGTCTCGGCTTCGCCGGCAGGCTTGGTCTCGGCCTTCTTGCGCGAAGGCTTGGCCTCGGGCAGCGCGCCGTCGACCAGGCCGAACTGCTCGGCCATCTCGGCCGGGATTTCGTCGCCTTCGGTGGCGTAGAGGAAGGCGGCGCGATCATCGCCTTCGCCGACCACTTCGGATTTGTCGGCGTTGAGGAACAGCTTCTGGGCTGCGATCTGGTTCTGGGACATTGGTTGGTGCTCCTTGTTGAAGTGGATCACGCCCGGATCACTGGGCGCGCAGGTAGGTGACGACGAGAAAGTCGGCGCTGGTGTCGAAGCCTGCGATCGCCACAGTGTCGGACGTGCCGGCCGGGATCGATGCGGCGGCAAACCGGTCGGTGCGGACCAGCGCAGCGGACATCTGGACGACGCCGATCAGCTGGTCGCCCGCCCGGATGCCGTGGCAGCGGATGTTGCCGGCAGGGCCGCCGCGAACGGTTGCGGTGGCGACGGTCCGCGGGAAGCCTGAAACGGTGTTGGACATGATGCTCTCCTGAAGGGCTTGCCGGGCGGCTCGAGTGAAAAGCCGCCGGGAAAGCCGGGGCCGGACTGCAGGGATATGGCAGCCGGCCCCGGTAGGGTCGGCCGGGCGGGAGGTTCGCCCGGCCGAAGGTTTCGCCTAGACGTTGAGGCCAGTGACAGTGTGGAACACGGCCGGGCGGAACACCGCCAGCGCCGCGCGGACGTCGGCCCGCATGGTGCGCAATCCCTGCGTGAACTGGGCGTTCACGTAACCAACCTGCACATCGATGCCGCGACGCTCGAACAGCGTGATGAAGTTCGGCTCGAAAGCGCCGACCAGCGCAGTGCCTTCGGTCAGCACGTCGTTGAGCACCACAGGCAGGCCCCACAGACGCATCGGACCAGCATCGAGCGGCGAACCGTAGATGTAGATCCCGTCAGCGGTGCGGGTCAGGCGGATGCGCTGGAAGTCGCGCGGGTGCATGACAATGTGGGTGGCCTGGGCGCGGCCCGTCAGCATGATGTTGATGATCGCGATGTAGATCGCATCCATCACCGGGTTGGCGCCCCGGGCAGCCGTCTGGATGCCCGCGGTGTTGAGGATGCCGCGCAGGTTGGGCGCGGTACCGTTGCCGCTCATGCACTGCTGGTCGAGCCGCTGGCGGACGCCGAAGGCAAGGCGGCCGTTGATGTAGGTTTCGACCAGCGCGACGTCTTCAAGCTGCTCGTCGGTGACCGGCAGGCTGTCGCCGATCTTCTGCACCGGCGTGCTGCGCTGGCTGAAGGCGAAGGTGCTTTCCGCGAATGCCCCGCCTTCCGCCACTTCCGCCGCGGCGTGGGTGCGGGTGGTTTCTTCCATGAACGGCACCGACGGCTGCGACACCCGGCCCATCGGCAGAATGTCGAGCAGCTGGATCGGGCGGGTCACGCCTTCGACGAAGCCGGGCAGGCGCAGACTTTCCGGGGCAAAGCCCGCGGTGGTGCTCATCAGCGCTTTGCGGCCCATCGTCTCGAACTGCGCCGCCTTGGCGAGGTAATCCGAACCGAACATGTCCGCAAACTCGCGGTTGAAAATGGCCGCGCGCTCGTTCTGGCGCCAGTTACCGAATTCCTTGGCCTCTGTGAGCTGCTCGCCGAGCGACTTAAACTGGCCAAGGTTGCCGGGCAGGCCGCCAGCGCCGGGGTGGACGAAGCCGGGGCGGGCCTTGCCCATCGCATCGAGTGCGCCGGCAGCGTTCTTGATCGTGCGCAGGCCTTCGACGTGCTCGCCGATCTCGTCGAGCTCGGCATTGCGCTCGCGGATCGCCTTGACCAGGTCGGACGAGGACTTGAGATCGAGGCCCTGCACGGTGACCTTGGTGTGGTCGTAAGTGCCGTCGGTACCTTCGGCCTGCTTGAGGATGGTGCGAAGCTCTTCAGCCTTCGCCTGCATCTTCTCCTGCGCCTTGTCGAGCGGGAGGGTCTTGATATCGGACATTGCGTGTTCTCCACTGGAGCCGAGCCGGGCGGCGCGGCAAAAACCGGTGGAGACGTATTGACGCCGCAATCGCGCGCGCTCGCCCCGGACAGGTGTCCGGACCAAGTGGAAAGCCGCCGCTGTGGTGATGTCTTGTGCCTAGCGGTTCGATCACGATTCGGCAATTGCGCTGCCGTTTGCTAGGCCACCGTCATGCTTCTCGCTCTTGCCGCTGCAACCTCGATCGCCGTCTGCCCGCCAAGTGGCCACCGCCACCATTGCGTTGTCGACGGGGACACCGTCTGGTGGAACGGCGAGAAGATCCGCATCGCCGAGATCGATGCGCCCGAGTTGCACGGCCGCTGCGACCGGGAACGCCAGCTGGCGATCGCCGCGCGCGATCGGCTCGTCCAGCTGCTGGGCGCGCGCCCCGTCACCATCACCCGCACCGGCACCGATCGCTACGGCCGCACGCTGGCGCGGATTGGGTCTAAGACCGGCGACGTGGGTGAGCGGCTGATCGCCGAAGGCCTCGCCGTCCGCTGGCCCCGCCGCCGCGGCTGGTGCGCCCGTGCCTGATTTGGACGAGCTGCGCCGCACCTGGTCGCGGGTGGAGCCGATGGCCGACTTCCACCCCGGCGAGCGCATCTGGTGGATCTACATGCGCAACGCCGCGATCGAGGTGGCGTCCCGCTACGACTTCCCCGGCCTCCAGGACGCCTGCGACCTGGTGAAAGCCTTTCCGGAGAACCTGCCGAACGAACGGGGCCGGTGGCTGGCGCTGCGGGACGAGGTTGCCAGAGCGCTGGCCGAATACAGCTGATCTGCCGGGCCGGGACCGACGCCCGGTTCTCAAATGCCCCTTAGCGGCGATTTAAGAGGCCATAAGAAGCCCGTCGCCCGGAATTTGGCTGGGGACGGGCCTCTAATCGATCCTGAGGCGTTCTATGGGCCTCCTAGCCGACATCGATCAAAGATCGTGGTACGGGCCTGATCGCGGCGGCGGCGAGAACTTTACGCGAGCATCGCGGGTCATGTGGCGCGCGATCTCGTTCTCGATCGCGGCCCTGGCCTTGGCCTCGGCTTCCGGATCGTCCGGGGTCAACGCCTCAAGCAGCGAAGCGGTAGGCGACAAAAGCGCCTTGCCCAGCGTCGCGTGGATCTCCTCGAGCTGCTTGCGCCCGGTGGCCGACAACGAGGCCGGATCGCCGCCCAGCGCCTCGGCCAGCTCGCCCAGCCCCGCGATCAGCGGCGCGAAGCCTGCCTCCTTCAGCTCCTTCATGCTCAGCGTGCGCGTGCCCTTGCCCGCGCCGCGGATCACGGTCGAGACTTCGTGGACGTCGAGCTGCTTCAGGATCCGGGTGCGCGTGTCGCCGCGGGTGAGGAAGTCTGCGTCCATCACGTCGAAGCCGTAGGAATACTCCTGCACCGACTTGCCGGTCGACAGGTCGAACAACAGCGTCTTGTGCCAGTCCTTCCCGGCCTGCGTCTCAAGGTTGAGGTGCAGCTCGGCGTAGGCGATGTCGCCTGCCTCGTAGATCCGCGCCTTGCCGAACGGCATCTGGTAGCGATCATGGTGGTGGATCAGCGGGCACCACTGCTCGCCGCCGTCCTTCCAGCTGAAGGCGCCGGGTGCGTAGGTGTCGCCGTCGTGATCGGTTTCGGACAGGCGGGCGAGGATCGCGAGGCCCTTGCCGGTCTCGCCCATCTCGGTGACGGTCAGGTTCTTGGTCTGCATGGCTCGGTCCTCAGAGGCTGAAGTTGGGTGCGAAAGACAGGGTGCAGTTGGGGCGCATGTTGGTGGCCATGATGTACGCGTCGTCGGCCGAGACGATCTTGCCGTCGCGGGCGATGTGGCTGAGCTCGGATCGCGGCTCGCCAAAGCGGCCGTCGAAGATCACGTACTCCTCGACCCCGGCAGCGCGGCCGGCCTCGAGCGTGGAGAGGTTCTGCGCGTACTTGGTCTCGGTCCGGGCGATCACCCGGGCGCGGGTCTCGGCGTTGCCCCAGTGGCCGCCTTCGATCTGGTTGGCGATGCGGTTGGCTAGCGCCTGCGCACCTTCGCCTTCCGCGCGGCCTGCCGCCAGCGCGTCAAAGATCGCCTGCCTGGTCTGCGCCGGAATATCGACGAGGCCCGCGCGGGTGCCGCCGCTGGCGATGATCTGGCGCATGACGGGATCGGGCAGGCCGGTGCCGAAGCCCGCTTCCTGCAGCTGGGCGGCGACCTTGCGGGCGATGCCGACATATTGCGCCTGGTAGCGGGACGACAGGCCCTGCTCCCACGCCTCCATGTTGAGCAGGTCGATGATCTGGTTGATCAGCTCGGGATCGGGGTCAGTCTTTTCGAAGGCTTTCTCCCCGCGCGCCCGGAGCACGTCGAAGGCGATCTTGCTGGCGGTGTCGCCCCAGCCCTGGAACAACGGCAGCAGCGCGGCGGTGAAGGCCTCGGCGTCGGCGCTGGCCTCGCGGCGCTGCTCAAGAGCGAAGCGCTCGGCCCGCACGATCGCGTCGGGGCTGGCATCGCGGGCGCCTGCCGGCAGATAGTCTTCGAGTGGGTTGGCCTTGGTCTCAGGCGCGGGGAGCGACTTCACCGGCTCGGGTGTCGGCAGCTGGGGCTCGACCATATTTCGGGCGCCCGAAGAAAGGTCGCGCACCTCGCGCGGCTGTCCAGCCTCCGCCAGCGGCACCTCAAGCATCGCGATCGGACGCAGGTAATACTTGTGGCTGTCGTCCGCCTCGCGGCCGGTCTCGGTGAGGTAATCGTAGAGCGTGATCGCGCCCGCCTTCAGCTCGCCCAGCTTGCGCTCGGTGGTGCGGTTCTCGTCCTCCTGCAGGGCGAGCACCTCGTCGGTGTCCCAGAACAGCTCGAGGCGGCGGCTGTCGCGGCCCTTGAAGTCGGGCAGCAGGCTGCGCTGCAGCTCGTCGATCAGCGCGCGGCCCAGCGGCAGCACGCCGTTGTGCCAGGCGAGCTTGCGCATCTCCTCCATCGTCGCGCCGACCTTGGTGGACTGGAGGCCCGCGCCGAAGCCGACGACGGCAGCGGGGATGCCCAACGCGGCGCAGACCCGCTCTTCAGCGACGTCTCGCGCGCCGCCCAGCTCCATCTGCTGCGGGTTGAAGCCGTACTGGCTGACCTCGGTGGGCGCGCCCATCACCAGCGTGCCGCCGCGGCCGTCGCCGGTGAAGGTCTGCTGGAACCACGTCTTGGTCGCCTCGACATCCTCAGGCGTCGGCATCGCCCCGCCCTTGGGGCTGATCACCACGCCGGGCACGCCCATGTTGCGCAGCAGGCTGGCGACGAAGTTGGAGCTTTCAATGTCGGCGAAGATCTCGCGGATCACGCCCTGCAGCGGCGACAGGCCCCGGCGCAGATCGCGCGGGTTGAGGCCGTGGCGGAAGTGGATCACGTCCTCGACCGGCAGGTAGTCTTTACCGAAGCCGGTGCCGGGCGTGTATTCGTAGTGTGACAGGAACTGGCTGCCATCGATCGAGGCCTTGGGCTCCATCATCCAGTGCGGCACGTACCACAGTTCGACCACCTGGCCGGCGTTGTTGCGGACCTTGATCCAGTAGGCATTGCCGTCGGTGCAGTAGCTGAGGATGGTCGCCGCCCAGAGCGCGATGTCGCTGTAGAACGGGTTGGGGTTGCGGATCAGCTCGAGCAGCGGGTGCTCCTCGACCTGCTCCATCTTTCCGCCCTGCTTCCGATCGCGCATCGCAAGGTTCGCCTCGGGCAGCGCGCGCTGCAGCCACATGATCGGCGCCATCACCACCGACGCGTCGAGCATGTCGCCGACCTCGCGGGCATAATCGTACCGGGTGCGCTTCAGCAGCTGGCCGAACAGCAGCGACTGCGCGGCGTGGCGCATCCCGGTCAGCGAGGTGGTGACGCGGGCTAGCGCCTTGGTGAGGAAGTTGCCGCTGGGATTGCTCATTTCGCCTTGCTCCGGTGTTCGCGGATCGCCTCGATCGCGTGCGCCATCCATTTCGAGATCAGTTGCCGAGCGCCGCCTTGCCCTTGCTGGTCGGTCCAGCTGTAGACGCCTTCCAGCTCGAGGCAGGTGCGCCGATCGGCCGGACTGAAGGCGCCGCTCTCGCCAAGCGTCCAGGTGCGGCCCTCGTAGTAATGCAGCAGCTGATCGAGGACGGCCTCGGGATCGTCGGCCCAGACCTCGAACAAGGTGCGCGCATCCTCCAGCGCCGCCAGCGTAACAGCGGGATCAAAACGCGTCGGACGGCCCATCATCGGCTTCATGACAGGACGTCCTTCAGCAGCGCGATCTGGTTGGCGGAGAGGGTGATCGTCTGCTCACCCTGCCGGATGATGAGCGAGCCCGCCTCGAGCTTCGCGATCGTGATCTTCGCAAAGGCGTTCGGACCGAGGTTGTGCGAGCCGATCTTCATGCGGGGATCCAGTTGCTGTCGAGGTCGAGGACGTCGGGGCTGCGCTCGCGGCTGCTCACCACCGGCCGCCACGGCGCGCCGCCCGGATCGCTCGCCGCGTGGATTGCCAGCGCCAGTCCCCAGAAGCGGTCGGCGTGGCCATCGACGGTGCGTTCGGCGGTGAAGCGGATGTTGCCGGTCTTGGTCACCTGCTTGGTGACGCTGCGCAGATCCGCGCGGATCGGGCCGGAGTGCGGGATGCGCAGCCGGCGGTCTTCCATCGCGCCGCGCACCGGGTAGGCCAGCGCCTCCTTCGACTGCGCGGTGAAGTTGACGCCCTCGATCCGGTACTTGCCGAACTTCGCCTGCGCATCGTCCACCCAGCCAATGCCGAGGCCGGTGTTGTCGATCGCCACCCGCTGGCAACGCTCGAACCACGGCCAGAGCACCTTCTCCTGTTCGCCCTTGGTCATGTTCTGCAGGGTCTCGATGTGCCGGGTGTAGAAGACGTCGCCGAGCTTCTCGAGCACCCACAGGACGGTGAGGTCCTTCTTGCGGCCGATATCGACGCCGGCGAACAGCGGGCCGCCTTCTTGTCGCTGCCAATCGATCCCCTGCGCGTACTCGCTGCGGGCGATCAGATCGTACTCGAGGAAGGCCGCGTCATCGTCGGCCGGGCGGCACATGTATTCCTGCTGGAAGCTCTCCTCATCGGCCGCGCCCGACCGCACGAAGTCGAAGTAGGCGGCCTCGTCCATCGCCTGCTTCTCGTCTTCAGGCGCGAGGGTCTGCTGGAGCTTCCACAGGAAGCCCTGGTCGAGCGCGTCCTGCAGGGTGACGGTGTGCAGGCTGATCCCTTTGGGATTGCCCTGCTCGCGGATCTCGCGGACCAGCTGGTTGAAGAAGTTGTCGCTGCCGCGGTGGGTGGAGATGATCTCCATCGACCCGCCCCAGGTGATCCCCGGGTAGGCGATGGTCCACAGCTTGCGCGGATCGGGGTGCAGCGCGAACTCGTCCAGAATGCGCCCGCCGCGCTTGCCCGCCTGCGCGTTGGGGTTGGAGCTCATCGAATTGATGCGCCGCCCGCTGGCGAAGCGCAGGACGTAGGCGGTCTGCCGATCGCGCGGGTCGAGCACCTGCTCGCCAAGGTCATCGGCCGCGATCGACATGTTGCCCGCCCAGAACTTGCAGTCCTCGAGGAACAGCTGCGCCTGAATATCATCGCGCGAGCTGACCCACTGGTCGAAGCGCGCGGTGGCGAGCGCAGTGCGCTGGACGCCGGCGTAGGCGGTCGCCCAGCTCAGCCCGATCTGGCGCGACTTCTCGATCAACTTCAGCCGCGATTCGTCGCGGATCCAGCGCGCCTGGTAGGGCAGCATGATCGCACCGGGATCGGCCGGGATACGCTTGGCGTTACCCATCGTCGGGCTCCGGCAAGGGCGGAAGCGGGACCGTCTGCCCGGCGAGAGGGTGGGTGCAGTCGCCGAGGAACTGGATCTGGCCGTCGTTCACGAAGGAATGGCAGATGCCGCAGGAGAAGCCCCAGTCCTCGCCGTCTTCGCGATCGGTGCACCAGCACTCCGGCCCCTGCCACCCGGGCACATGATGCCCGGTGCGGACGAGGATCGACGGGGTGAAAGTCGGTCGCTCGGGATCGCCGTTGTAGCCCCATGCCGTTCCCGGATTATGCGAGGCGGAAACGGGGATCGAATGAAGCTCCTCGCAGCCCGGGCAGTGGAAGCCCACGCGCATGTGGCCCTGCGCATTGTCGACCAAACGGCAGAGGATCGGAGATAGCAGCTCAGCCATCAGCCGCCGCCCAACAGCGCGCGGTTGATCTCGGCGATCGCCTCGGGCGAGACGCCTTTGCGCTTGCCGATCTCGCCGGCGTTCTTTGCCGCCTGGGCAAGCCGCGCCTGCACTTCCTTCTCGAGCCGCTCGCGGTACTCTGCCGACGTCTTCTGCGCCGCGACCGCCGACTGGAGCGCGCGGCTCATCTGCATGATGCCGGTGGTAGAGACTTCGCCGTCCTCGAGGATCTCGAAGATGGCGACCTTCAGCAGCTCGGCGACGGCTACGGTGACCTCGTCCGGGGCCTTGGCATCCATTGACCGGGCCAGCTCGCCGCCCATCCGCTGGATCTCGTCAAGACGCCGGAACTGGATCGCCTTGCGTACCGCGTAGCGGCCCCAGGCGCTCTTGCTGACCGGGGGCAGATCGATGTCGGCGAGCCGCTCGTTGAATTCGGCAAGGATCGCGCCGGCGGGCAGCTTGCGTGTCCGCAGCTGCTCGTTGGCCCAGACGATGGCGCCCTCGGCCTCGTCGGGCAGCATGTCGATCGACGACAGGTGCCCGCGGCCTTCCCGCGCTTTCGCCTTCCGCGCCATCTCAGCGAACCTCGGCCGGGCGCATGATGCCCTCGATCACGCTGCGCTCTTCAAGGTGATCGCGGCCCGGCCCTTCGATCTTGGCGAACAGCACCTCCTCGGTCTCGTGCAGGCCGACCGCGCCCAGCTCGGCGAGCTTGCGCATCTGGGTGCGGATCCAGTCGCGATCGCGGCGGTAGCCGTAGATGTCGAGCGTGCGCTTGAGCAGGATGTCGGACAGGCGCCCGTCGGTCTGCCCGGCCAGCTCGCGCAGGATCTTCAGGCGCGCCTCTTCGGCAATGGCTTGGCTGAGGTTCGTAGCGAGGCTCACTTTTCCATCCCCTTCGGAATGACGACCGACATCATCAGGTCGACTTGCTTGGCGATCTGGCGGACGGTTGCGGCGGTCTCGGCCGAGGTTGCGGCGTGCTCGGCCTGCCGGTCGAACAGCGCGCGCGACCGGCTCTCGTAATCGGCCTGCACCTTGGCCAGGCGTTCGATCGCCTTCTCGATCCGCTTGATGTCAGACGCGCTCACGGCATCGCGCTCGATCGCTTCGACGCGGTTCTTGATGTCGTCGACCTCGCCCTTCACCCCGGCGATCTCGCCGCCGATGGTGACGTTGATCGCCTTCAGCTCGCTGCTCAGCGCGGTCAGCTTCTTATCCAGCCCGCCGGTGCCGACCGGGTTCTGCGCGCCGCCGCGCCAGATCGCTGCCGCGATGCCGAGGATGATGAAGGCGATGATCGCCAGCTCGAAGAGATTGCCGGAGCTCATGGGCCGTCTGGTCCTTTGATAGTTGAAGTCGCCCCGGCGAAAGCGCGGCGGATGAAGTCCCTCACCTGCTCGCCGAACAGCTCGAGCAGGGAGAAACCGGAAAAGCCGAGGCCGATCGCCACGACAAAGGCGAACAGCCAACCCGGGCGGCTCTCGACGATCCACAGCTCGACCAGCACAAGCATGATGAAGCTGACCAGCAGGCGCAGCTTCCAGCCCAGCTCGGCCTCAGCGCGCACGGTGAAGGGGCGCGCGGCGATGATGCCGACGAGGCCGAGGATGCAAGTCACCACCGGGATCGGCAGGCCCGCAAGGTCGATCATGAACCGCTGGCTTAGCGGCGTGTGGACATCGGGCACCACCACCGCGACCGCCAGCGTGGGCAGCCACAGCGCGGCGAATTTGGTGAAGGAGAGCGGCTCCGTCATAATCACCGCGCTCGCTCGACATCGGACTGGCACGGCGTGCAGCGCGTGGCCGAGGGCAGCGCCATCCGGCGCGCCTCCTCGATCCGCTCGCCGCAGCCGAGGCAGAACTCCTCACCCATCCCGATGAGGTTGCGTTGGATGCGCGCCACCGCCGCGTCGCGCTGGCGGCGCTCGAACTCCTCGGCCCGCTCGATCGACCTTTCGCCGAGATCCATCAGCGCTCGCCTTTTTTGTCAGGGTTGGCAGGCGTGAATCGCACGGCGGCTTGCGCCTCGACCCAGTCGATCAGGGCACCCAGCTGCAGCGCCTGCTCGCTGGCGATCAGGGCGTCGTCGAGGCTCAGGCTTCCGCCAATCACTCCGGCGGGAGGAAGTCGGTCTTCACCGGTCGGCGCAGCAGCTCCGCCGGCGGCGTCGCTGGCGCCGGGCAGACCAGCTGGGTCGGCACGGCGGGGATCGCCTGCGGCGGCGCCGGCTGCCCGCAGGCGGTCAATGCGAAGATTGGCAAAGCGAGCGCGCAGAGCATCGCGATCGGAGCGGTAACGGCTGACAGTCGCATCGGTGATTTCCTCCTGGTCAAGCCGCACGCGGATGACGTTGGCCTCGGCATCGGCCTGCGCCTGCGCGCTGGCGTCGATGTAGTTGAAGATGGTGCCGAGGTGCGCGAGCTGGGTGTCGGTGACGAGCTGTTCGCTAGCGGCAAGATCGGCCTTCAGCCGCGGCACGTGGACGAAGTTGGCGAAGACGTAGAGCCCGGCAAGCAGCGTGACGGCGAAGTTCCGCCAGTCGCTGAGCAGCCATTTAACCGCCGCTGAGATGCCTCTGCGAAGCCCGTCAAGCGCGCCCGAGGCGAACAGCCTGATCGCTGCCCAGGTGATCACGCGGCACCGAAAAGGTTGGGCGGCGCGTTGCGGGCCAGCGCGGCGCGGACTTCATCCTTGATGTCGATCTGGCGGGCACTCGCCCAGACCGGGTTGCGCGGCTCGCGCGGATTGACCCGGTCGTAGATCGTGACGACGCCGTCCTGCGACCAGCGCCCCTCGAAGAACAGCGCGCGCTCAGCCTTGCGGCGTGGGATGATCTCGCGCGGCTTGGACCAGTTCATGAACTCGGCCCACGCCTTCTCGCGGCGGCCGAGCAGGAAGCTCTGCACCCAGTCGGCCTGCCCGATCGCGCCGGTGTTCCAGTGGAAGCTGAGCGCGGCGGCCAGCTGCGCCTCGGTCAGCTCGCGGCCTTTGAAGGCGGCACGGACCTGCGGCAGGTACTTGCTGCGCAGCAGCCACTCGAAGACTTCGACCGCGCGCTCGATCGTCGACCGCTGCCCGCCCCGGGTGGTGTCATAGCGATCGACGTCGTGCCCGCTGGCATCGGTGACGCCGAAGCCCCACGTACCCTCGCCAGCGCTGCACTGGTAGAACTCGAGCACGAGGCCCTCGTGCTCGGCGATCTCGAGCAGCATCCGTTCGGAGAGAAGTTGTGCGGTCATGGGACCGCTGGATGGGGGATTTGAGGGGGCTTCGCGCCCCGGACAGGTGTCCGGGCTAGAGCCCGAACAGGTCGCCCTGGCGGCGATCGGCGAGGCGGTGGCCGGCCCGCTTCAGCGCGGCGCGGCGGCGGCGGACGCTGCGGATTGTGTATCTGCAGGCGAGCGCAATGTCACGTTCGCTGTGTTTGCCGGTCAGGAGCATGGCATCGCACTTGGCCTGCACCTGCGCGATGAAGCCGATATCGGCGAGCGGAATTTCGAGCCGGATGCCGCCGAAGCCCGCGGTGAAGTGGTCGGCGATCCTGCCGGCGTCTTCAACCCCGACCAGCTTGCTCAGCCAGTGATCGGGGCCGGGCTGCGGCGGGATGTAGACCTGCACGCCGCCGACCTCCTGCGCCACGCTGCGCGCCGCGTCCTCGCCCGCGATCCGGGCGATCTCGTCGAGCACGTGCGGCAGGTGGCGCAGCGGGGCGGTCACTGGTGGTCGGGGCCTTCCCACACCGGATCACCGGTACCTGGCGCCTGCGCGAGCGGCAGCGGATGATCGCAGGCGGCGCACTCGGCGGTGACGCGGCCAACGTTCCACGCCTTGCCACTGCAGACGGGGCAGCGGTTGGTCTCACCCGGCCAGTAGAGCATCGGCGCGGGGCGGTTCATGGTGGTCTGGGCGTTCACTTCGCACCTCCCGCTGCGCGCAGCTTGTCGCCGAGGGACTTGGCGAGGCTCTGGTAGGCTTCCGCGCCCATCGGCCCTTCAGCGCCGGTTGTGATCCCGCAGAGCCGGAAAGCGGCGGTGTCGATCGTCCAGTCGGCCGGGACCTCGTCCGCGCCCTTCAGCTTCCACAGGATCGCGCGGCACAGCCCCTCGTGCAGCTCGCGCGTGGAGAGCGCGGCGCCCTGCGGATCGACCTGCGGCCAGCCATGCCGAAGGGCCATCGCCTTCAGCGCCTCGATCAGCTTGTAGCCCTGCGACTGGTTGGCCCAGACGAGCCGCTCGCACTTCAGCTGGCGCTTGGCGAAGCTCTCCAGCGCCTTCTCGCTCGGGCTGTCGACCGCGCCCAGATGGTAGAGCGAGATCCAAAGCGCCCGCGCCTTACGCGCCACCGGGTGCTGCGCCGGGCGTGAGGCCCCGGTCGGGCCGGCCTTCGGCAGCGGCTTGAAGCCGAGCGCCTCGAACCGCTTCAGCACCCGCTCAAGCTCGGCCTCGGTGCAGTCGCCCGAACTGGTGCGGCCGCTCTCGTCGAGCAGGATCTGGCGGTAGTCGTCCTCGTCCAGCTGCAGCTGCTTCTTGGCGATGTGGATCTTCGCCGTCATCGCGCGGCGGCGCGGGTTGGCCGCAAACCGCGCCGGTGCGGCGGTCTTATGAAGTGCGAGGCTCATCAGGCGTCTCCAGTGATGGCGGCAAGTCCGATCGCGAGGATCGCGAACAGGCCGAGGGTGATGACCATCCCGAGCGCTTCCGATCGGGCGGTGCCGGGGCCGCAGGCGGCATCCAGCTCGCGCGCGGTGTGGCGGTAGAGGTCGAGGAGGCGTGTCATGGCCGCTCGTCCGCTTCTTTGGCCTCGACCTCTGCGATCGCTGCGTCGCGGGCCTGAATGTAGCGCTGGGTAGCATGCCACAGGGCGTCACCGCCGAGCTCGCGCCCCGCCGCATCGGCGTAAGTGTCAAAGACGGCGCGATTGAGCGGCTTCGGCACCCGCCGCCAGTGCGGCCAGCACATGAGCTGGTTCCGCTTAGCGTGCGCGGTGCAGCCCTTGACCGGGCAGGGTTGCCCTTCAGCCCCGCTCATGCCTTGATCCACCGGGTGGCGCGCTCGCTCTGGGCGTCGCGCAGGTCGGCGATCGACAGGCCGCGATCATCGGCCGCGGCGAGCATCGATCCCGCCTCGACCAGCTGCTTGCATTCGCGCAAGCCCCCGCTGTCGGGCGTGGTGGCGATGTTCTGGGGGTAGCGTCGGATGTCCGGCTGCTCGATCCCCCAGGCGTCGCAGAACGCGGTTACGTCCTCATCCAGCGGGATGCGCTGTTCGTGCATGTTGGCGATCCGGCTGAGCAGGCGGGCGAGCTGGTCGCGCTTGCGCCCGGTCTTGATCGACTGGACCAGCTCCTCGTTGCCGAGCAGGCAGATCCCGACGCCGGTGATGTCGTGCCAGTAACGCAGCTCCTCGATGCTTTCGAGGCTGGCCCAGTTGGCCTCGTCGACCAGCAGCAGGCCCTTGCGCCCGCTCATCCGCGCGATCACCAGCGCCGAGGCATCGGCGGTGGAGAGCCGGCGCGGCTCGATCCCCAGCGCCTTCTGCACCTCGCGGATCATCGAATGCAGGCTGTTGCTGGAAGGCTTGAGGGTCGCCTTCCACACCGACCCGGCGCGTTCGGCGTACTCGCCAATCGTCATCGTCTTGCCGGTGCCCGGCCCGGTGCCGATCACGGTGATCCGGCCGGAGTGCGCGATTTCGAGCAGCTCCATCATCCGCTGGCTCGTGCGGGTGTCGAAGTACCCCGGGTTGGTCGGCAGCTTGCTCTGGCGCATCGACTGCGATTCCACCTGCTGGCGGAACTGGAAGACCTTGCGCGCGACGTTCGATCCGCCATCCTTCGCGCCGTAGGTCGCTGCGGCAAAGGTGGTGATCGTGCCCAGCGCGATCCCGCTTTCGATCGCCAGCTTGCTCCACGGCATTGGCGGGTCGCTCAGCTCGCGGTAGCCGTTGAGCCAGAGACGCATCTCCTCGACGTCAACCGGCAGGTCCTTCACGTTGATCATGATCCCTTGGTCCTCCTGTTAGGGTTCAATTGTTCGCGGCCGCGATTTTCAGGCGGCCGATGCGCATCCGCTCGAGCGGCGTGAGGCCGCTCGTGTCCCCGGATGCAGCGGGTTTGTTGGCTTCGCTGCGCGCGGTGGCGGCGGCCCCGTTGATCTTTGGCCGGACCGGGCGGACGACGCCCGGCTCGGGCTTGGTGTCCGGGCGAGGCGCGGCCTGCAGCGCGGCAACTTCCTCGGGGCTGAGCAGGCGCTCCGCCGCCTCGAGCTCCTTGGCCCGGCGCTTGACGTTGGCGGCGCGCTTGGCGGTCTCCTTCGCCCCGGCGGTGGTGGCAAAGCCTTCGTCCGCCAGCAGCATCGCTTCCAGCAGGTAGCGGCCCTGGGTGTCGTAGAGGTGGACCGCGCCGTGCAGGTTGTCGGGATCGAACCGCACCGTCACCCGCTCGCCGCGCAGGGCGAACATCTGCGGGTGCCAGTAGCGGTTGCCCTCCAGCTCGAGCACGCCGGTCTGGCGGTTGATCAGCTTTTGGTCGGCGGCGAGCAGCGCCATCCGCATCACGGCCGGATCGACCACCTTCTGGATCGGCGCGACCGCGTAGCTTTCGGCGAATACCTCGTCGAAGCTGCGGCCCTGCGCGCTTTCGGTGCGGCGGCCGGCGCGGGCGTTGTGCTCGGCGATGCCCTCGGCCACCACCGCGACGAAGCTGTCCCAGTCGATCGCCTTCGATCCGTAGTTCTCGGGCTTCGCCATCGGGTTGTTGCCGGTGTAGGCGCCGCTGAAGGCCGGGTGTTTGGCGATGGAATCGCACAGATCGCGGAAGGCGCGCTCGATCGGCTTGGACTGGCCGCGGTAGGGGATGGTGAAGTGCGTCTTCACCCCCAGCCCGGGCAGCAGGCCCATCGGCTCCTCGGCGCGAATCTTGAAACGGAAGCGCGTCTTGGTGCCGCCGGTGATCCACTTAGAGGCGAAGGCGCGGCCGTTATCGAGCACCGCGTGGCCGGGGATGCCCCAGTCGCGGAACAGATCGGCAAAGGCGAGCCGGGTCAGGATTGCGCTTTCCTCGGTGCCGATGCGGTGGGCAAGGATCTTGCGGCTGAAGACGTCCTGGATCGCCACCATCATCGGGCGAACGGTCCGGCCGTCGGGTGTGCGGGCGAAGACGTCGAACTTGTGACCGTCGATGTTGACCCACTCCATCGCCTGCAGCTCGGCGACGCTGCGGCGGTGGGCGGGCACTGCGCGGCGCAGGGCTTCCTCGCCCTCGCGCCGCAGGACCAGCACTTCTGCCGGCAGCTCGCGTTCCAGCTTGCGCCTGAAGGTGCGCTCAGAGGCCATTGAGAGCCCTCTTGCGGCAGCCACGCGCCCGACGCGGCGGTAGACGCTGGTGAGGGTCGGCTGCTCGGGCCGCAGGTAATCCGACTTGAACGCTTCCCACAGATCGGCGTGGATTTCGGCCTCGCACCCGCCGCCCTTGCGGCGCGGGGCGAGCGCGGGGAGCCAGTCGGCGCGGGCGAGCCCGTCGACGCTGCGCAGCCAGTTCCAGACCGTGGCCTGGCCGGCCGCGTGCGTCTTCGAAGCCTCGGCCACCGCCGCCGACTTGGTGGTGCCTGCCTCGGTCAGCAGCTGCACCTCGGTGACGACGATCAGACGGCGCTCGGCCTCCTGCTTCACGCTCGACGACTGGGAATCGTACCAGCTCCAGGCGGTGGTCTGGGCGGTTGGCAGCTCGGGCCGGGTGCGGATGATGCCGCGCCGCGCCAGCTCGATCCGCGCCTCGCCCGGCAGCAGGCTGGCGTGAAACTCGACCCCGCCGCCGCGCGCGCCCTTGCGGGTGCGGACCAGCAGGCGGTTGTCCGGGCCAAGGCGCGAGGCCCAGCGCTCGGCATCGGCGCGGCGGTTGATGCCGCGCTTGTCGCCCGGCACGCCCGGCAGGCCGAGGTCGGCCAGCTCGGCCGCGGTGAACCAAACGTCGGCTTCGTCGGGGGCAGTCATGATCGCCTTGGTGGCCATGCTATTCGCCGCCCTCTCTGATTTCGGGAGCGTCGGTCTTCAGCGCGCGCATCTCGGCCTCGATCCGCTGCTTCATCTGCTGCAGGTGGCCGAGGCGCGCGGTCTTCACTTCCTCGCCGACCAGCAGCGCCGCGCCAATCTCGCGCATGATGGGATCGAGCAGATCTTGCCGGTCGGTCACCACCAGCAGCGCGAACAGGCGGCAAGCCGGGACCTTGTGGTCGGTGCGAGCGGGGCTGGAATAAGCATCGAGCATCGCGCGGCTGATCGGCTCGTCCAGCACCACGCTCATCTCGGCCGCGATCACTTCGCGCGACTTGCCGGCGACCGCGGCGCAGGCGAGCGCGGTGCCGACCAGCGCGTTGATGCGCCGCTCCAGCCCCGCCAGCTCGGCCACGCCCTTACGGGGCGCGGGAGCGGCGAAGTCGAAGCCGAGCTGTCCGGGGATGGCCTTAGCCTTGGGCATTCTAGGGGCCTACCGCTTCGCTGCTTGAGGCCGGGGCCTCCCCGCACTTGACCGTCAGCGAGATGTTGGCGCGCGAGCTGGTGACGTAGCCGTTGCGGTCGATGTTGATCTGCGCGCGCCAGCCATCGGAATAGCGAGCGACGATGCGGCGCAGCTTGCCCCGGCCGTCGTAGAAGCCAGTCAGCGTGGGCGTGCCTGCCTTGGGTCGTTCCGCGAAGAAGACGAACTCCTCCAGCTCGGCCAGCATCGCGGGCGTCGGGGTCACCTCGACCTTGAAGAGTTTGCCGAGGCTCATGCCGCCTCCCCGTCGTCGAGATGGCGGTCGAGCCGCCGAGCGAGTGAGCCGCGGCAGCGATCGCGCGGCAGGATGGTGACGATGCGGTTCTGCTCGAGCACGATGCGCTGCCCGCCCGAGAGGCGCACGAAGCGCGCGCCGAACTCGATCGCGATGCGAACCGTCGGAGTATCGAGCGCGCGCCAGATGTCGGCCGCAGGCACGTCGGCGACGCGCTCGCGGTACCGCTGGATCGCGTAGCGGGTGAGGAAGACTTCGCTCACGCGCTCAATCTCAGTCCGCGACCGCAAGCATTGCGTCGCTCGCTGCGAAGACCACCTGCACGGGGCGGCCATCGACCGGGCGAACCACTTCAAGGCCCTTCCGGCTGAAAGGCTCGAACTCCATCGCGAACAGGCCGTCAGCCGTGTCCTCATTGATGGTGAGCGAGTAGGTCCCGTTCTTCGCGCGCTTGGCGGCGAACTTGCCCGCCGCGTTGTCGACCGAGATCGCAATCTTGCCAGCATCGCTGCCAGTGCCGAACAGCAGGCGGACGTTTACAACCTCCTGCACGAGCGACAATTTACGAGCGAGCGCGGAGCCGATCACCAGTCGGATGAAGCGGATCGTGCGTCCCTGCTTTTTCAGGTTCAAAACGCGCGGCGAAACCGTCACGCCGTCGAGCGGCACGGGGTTCTTCACAGCTACGGGCTTGATGCAGTCAATGTTCTCGAAGGCCATCGTCGTTCTCCTCAGTCTCTCATCATCCAGTGGGCGTCGAATTGGTCGAAGGTGACCGGCTGCGGCTGCTCGGGCACGATGCTCAGCGGCGGCAGCTCGGAGCGCAGGCCCTTGCGGGCCATTTTCGCGCGGTGGCGCTCGCGCTCCTCGACCGCCTTCATCCGCTTTTCGGCATCCCGCGGCGTGACGCCCAGCTCGAGCGCGAGCAGGACGACCTTGCGGTGGTGGCGGCAGTACTCGGCATGGCTGGCAAAACGCGGCATCACGCATCCCCTTCCTGGCTGTCGATGTCGAAAAGCATCACTTTGCGGACCAGCAGGCCGAAGCCGCCGACCGCGCATCCCATGTGGCGCTGGGTCCCGATCCACCCGACCAGCCCCATCGCGCGCAGGACGGGTGTGCTGGCGCAGTCGGCCACCCGCCACGTCCCGGCGTAGGGCTGTTTGTTGCTGATCCACGCCTGCCGCAGCACCTCGGCTGCTTCGGGATCGCCCGTCTCCAATCGGTGGGCGACGTTGCGCGGATCGGGCAGGCCGGTGACCATCGCCTTCATGGCATCGCGGCGCGCCAGCTCCAGCTCGCGCTGTTCGACCTTACCGGGACCCTCGGTCATGATCCGCCGCAGCTCGGCCTCGCTGCGCACGGCAGCGTTTAGCTCGTTCCACTCGTTGGTCGGGCTATGGAAGCTCACGCTGCGCCCTCCCCGATGCGGACGAAGTGCAGCGGCTCGCCATCCGGCGCGCGCGGAATTGGCAGCGCCTTCAGCACCTCGATCGCGCGCTGGCGCCCGGTGCGGACCAGCGCGCCGCGCTCCTCGAGCGAGCGGACCAGCCAGTCGGCGGTGAAGACGGTCTTGCCGTCCAGCCCGATCCCGTCGGCGATCTCGCGCAGGCTCGGCGCGATGCCGTTGCGCTCGTGGTAGCCGGTGATGAAGCGCAGGGCGTCCTGCTGGCGAGGGGTCAGGGTCATCATGCCGACGCACCTGACTTGACGAAGTAGAGCGGCGCGCCATCGGGCGAGCGGGGAATCGCGATCGGCTCCAGCACTTCGATCGCGCGGGCACGGTCGATGAGACGGCGGATCGCGCCGCGCTCCTCCAGCGCGTCGAGCTGGCGCGAAACCTGCGCGCAGCCCTTCAGGCCGATGCCCTTGGCGATCTCCTTGAAGCTGGGCGAGAAGCCCTTGGCCGCTTGGAAGCCGATGACGAAGCGCAGGAGGTCCTGCTGGCGCGGGGTGAGTCCGATCATCGAACGGGCCTCCGCAACTCAGCGAGGATCTGCTGGCGCTGCTGGATGCGGCGGATGGCTGGGAACCGGTCGAGCCCGGCCTCCTTCATCTCGCGCGCGATCGCTTCCTCGCCCGGAATCCTGCTGATCAAGCGTGGCTTCACAGCAAGGCCTCCAGCATGTCGCGGATGATCGTGAACAGCGTGTTCGCCCACCAGATCAGACCGGGTGTGACGATCAGACAGCACACGGTGACCAGCATCGCCTCGCCCAGCGTCGTGCGGTCTTCGGGTTCATCGTCAAAGGGCATCAGAGCACCTCCTCAAGCGACAGGACTTCGGAATTGCGGTGGAGCGGCGGCAGCCAGATCGTGCGCGTCTGGCCGGGCGCGGTCGGGCGCTTCACGTCCCAGACGATCCAGCAGTAATCGGTCATGCCGCCGCTGAAGGCGCGCTTGCCCATCGCCGCGATCATGTCGCCCGGCGGCATCGACGGGCGCTGGCAAAGGTGCAGCACCGCCTGCGGCGGGTGATCGGTGAAGAGCTGGTAGCGCGCCTGACTGGCGAGCCACTTGCTCGGCATGAGAATCGCGACGCGCCGCGATGAGAGCGTCAGCGCGTGGCGAGCAAACGCCTCTGCGATGCCCTTAATGTAGCTGTAAGGCGGGTTGCAGATGATGCTGCAGGGCGCCGGAGCGACCGTCTGCTCGAGGAAGTCGGCCTGAAACCAACGCGGACGCTTTAGGTCAGGGCATGCATCGAAGGTCGCCCAAGCGAAATTGTCGACCAGATCCGAACCGATCGTCTCGATCTGGAATTCAGGCCCCCAATCAGCGTTTTCCCACGCAGCCTGCAGCGTGTTACCCATGCCGCAGCACGGGTCCCAGATCGCCAGATCAGCGACGCGTTCAAGCTCGAATCTATCAAGCACCAGCGCGAGCTGCCGCGCGCACCAGATTTCATCGACATACCAGTCGAGCGGATGGCGCTTCGAGTGCCTGCCTGACGAGATTTCGCCCCTCATTCGCCCAGCTCCTCATTGAGCAGGTCGCGAAGATCGCGCTTCTGTCCTTCGGTCAGCAGCGCAGCGAACTTTGGCAGGAACCGCGCGCGCTCAGGGTTGCCGAGCCGATCCCAGCCACCGATGATCTGGTTGTAGAACTTCTGATGCTCAACCGGCGTCGCCAGCGGACGGAAGCCCTCCAGCCCAGCTGCGATCTTGGCATCCTCGACGCCGATCTCGTGGTCGGCGAGCAGCTGCTCGATCACCTTGCGGCGCAGCGCCTCATCCTTGACCTGCGCGATCGCCTTCAGCTGGCTGCCGTTCTCGCCCACCACCGGATGCTTCGCGAGCGCCTCGGCAAGATCGGGGAAAGGCTGGCTGATGAGGCGATAAAGCGTGAGGTCGCGGCGGATCGTCCGCTTGTCGAGGCCGAGCGCATCGGCCACCGATTCCTGCCAGCCGTATGCTGCGGACATCTTGTCCGCAGCATCGTCGGTTTCGTGCTGCAAGGCCTGCTCGGCAGTCTCATCGCCATGCTTGACCCTTTGCCAGCGGGCCTTCGCGCCGAGGTGATATTGGTCGAGGTCGCCATGCTCGCGCGCGATCCGCTCCTGCGCGGCCGTGACCAGCGCGGCAGTGAATGCAGCACGCTCCAGCGGCCCCAGCGGGCGGCGGTGCAGGTTCTCCGAGGCTTCAAGATCAGCGAGGTCTTCGGCCTTGCCGCTCACCTCGATCGCGAAGACCGGGATGCTCTCCATCTCGGCTCCGGCGAGGCGGTGCCGGCCGACAACGAGCCGCCAAGGCTTCTTGCCCTCGGCAACGACGTCGGCGATTGCTTTGCTCGGCAGATTGCGCGCGACCTTGATCGGGTCGCGCTGGCCATCGACCGCCATTAGGCGACCAAGCGCGGCGGCCTTGTCCTCATGGAAAAAGCCGATCCGGTCAGGGATCATCACGTCCGAAGGCGCGATCTCGATCAGCTCCGCGCCCTGCAACAGCGGGTGCCGCTTCGCCCGACCGCTCATTTCGCAACCCCACTTAGACGATGCGCGCCATCGGCAGGCGGGTTAGGCTCAAGCCCATCATTAGCGGGAGGAAAACCTTGATCACCGAGACCGAATTGGCCGAGCTCAAAGATGCGCAGAGCAAGCTGGAGGCGCGCATCAACGCCGTCGCCACCTTCGAGATTGCCGCCGCCGACATGCTCTGCACCCTCGTCCCCGGCTTTGCCTATGCATTCGAGCAGGCGATCCTTGAGCGCACGAAGGAGGCGCCCGGCGGCGCCCCGAACTCCGAGGCGGCGGTTCTCGCCGGTATGCTCTACGAGCTCCAGCAGAAGCGCAGCTTGGCTGCGAACGACTGATGATTTGTACTCGCGGATGCGACCTCGCAGGCTTGCAGAGCGACGCGCTGCCTCTTTGGCTGCTGCAGAGGACGCAAAACCGCAGTCCGCTATCAGGTACGCCACATACTTGCGGGCCGTCTCCTCGGGACCATCCCAGAAGGTCACCATCTGGTCCTCGGCGCCCGGCAGCCGCACCGACACCCACTTTCCCGCAAACTTCGTGCTGTCGGGCGACCAGAACCGGCGCTCGCCGAACTTCAGGCAGCCGTCGCGGAGCACCTGCTTGCCCACGCTCTCGAACAGCGCGCTCACGCCGCCACCGCCTTCCCGCGGCGCGAAAGCCGCTTGGCGTCCTCAGCATCGATCGCGTCGAGCTCGCGATACAGCGCCCCGATCGAATGCAGGTTTGCGCCCGGCGGATTGGGGTTCCGCTCCGTCTTCTTCCAGTTTTGGAAGGTGTCCGGATGGATCCCTGCCCTGCGGCAGAGCTCGGCGATGGATACGCGCGACGCTTTAGCGCGCCGCGCGATGTCCTGAACGATAGTTTGCTGGTCCATATTCGGAGAGCTAAGGGAAATAATTCCCCATCGCAAGGGATATTTTTCCCCTCCGAAGAACTCCTGCCCTTTGCTACGGCTGCAAAATGACGGGTCTAAAGCAAGACAGTGTGTTGATCAGGGCGCTTATTGACTGGGCCGGCCTATCTGCTGCGCAAGTAGCCAGAAAGGCTAAGGTAGATCCGAAGACTATCGAGCGTCCCGCTGCGGGGAAGGCTGTCGCCAGACTCAGCACGAGCACGATAGAAAAGCTCCATGATGCCTTTCCAAAGTTCCCGGGCTGGACCCGCGCTGGGGCTGCGGCACTGGCGACCTTTGAAGGGCCCGATCCTGATCTAGTGCCCGTCCGTGAGATCGACCTGAGCTACGGCATGGGCGCAACATATCTCGACGTCCCGATCACCGAGGAAGTGCACCACTTCCCGCGCGCCTGGCTGCGCCGCTACACGCGCTCGGCGCCGGACAAGCTCTTCTTCTCACAGGGCATCGGCGACAGCATGGAGCCGACCCTCCACGACAGCGATCTTCTGCTGATCGATACCGACCAGCGCCAGCTCACCAGCGCGGACCGCATCTGGGTCCTCACTTATGCCGACTGCGGGATGATAAAGCGCCTCCGCCCTGTCCCTGGCGGCGGCGTCGAGGTATGGTCGGACAAGAAGGAGGTCTCCCCCTTCACCGCATACGACGGCGAGCTCGACATCATCGGCCGCGTCGTCGCAGTCCAGAGGAAGCTATAGGATGGCAGCCAAGCCCGCACTGATAGCAGCCGGCATAGCGGGCGCTCTCACGCTGGGCATTGCCGGCTACTTCGCCAACGAATGGCGTGTCTGCTCTGGGCTTGAGCGCGACTTCTTGGATCGCTCCGTTGCAATCGCGACGAACCTTAATTCAGCCAAGTCTGCTGCATCTGCCGAGACCCGAGATCGCCAAGAGCGGCGCGTATTTGAACTTCTTGAGCCCGCCAACCGCGTCTTTTTCCAGATGAAGGAGCGCTGTGGCGAACCAGCTGCGAAGGCCGCCATGTCGCGGGCCCTGCATCTGCAGAATGAGATCAATCCAGCCACTCTATGAGCGCCAGAAACCCGCCCACTTCTCCTGCGCCCGCAGGTCGGCACCGGTGGGATGGAACCGCGCATTTCTGCGGGTTTGGCGTTTATTGCATGCAGTCCGCCAGCCGCGCCCACTTCTGCCCCACTTCGAGCGCCCTTGAGAGGCCTCTTATGGCTGCATAAGAGGCCCGCAATGGATCGCGGAATGGCGGGTTTCCGCGCCTCAGACGGTCTCAGAGGCTCAATCCATCAGATCGACCCACTCCAGCGGGTCTTGGCGATCGACCGTCTAAATTAGGGAAGACTCTAGACACAGCTCGAAGGCGCCGAATTTTTGGCCCCAGCCGCAAAGTTGGCAGTTTTCCGTCGCTTTCCGACCGCGGAGACCCGACTAATCCCGCATAATCCCGCTCGCAGCCACTCTAAAACCTCGTGTCCTCTAACAGCCAGCCCTGCTCGCCCCTCTACCGTCCTACCGGTGGCACCCCAGAATCACGGCCTGATTTCGATCACCGTGCCATCGGGGACGATGCGCCACAGTTCCTCGATTTCCGCGTTTGAGAGCGCGATGCAGCCGTCGGTCCAGTCGCCCGGCATCCGGCCAAAGGGCATGGCGTTGGGCTGGCCGTGGAGGAAAATATCGCCCCCCGGCGAGCGGCCCTGCGCCCGTGCAAAGGCGCGGTCATCGGCGCTGGGGTATGAGACTTTGAGACTGAGGTGGTAGGCGCTGCCCGGATTGCGCCCCTCGATCGTGTAGCGCCCTTCCGGCGTGCGCTCGTCGCCCTCGAACTGCTTGTGGCCCTCGGGCGCATCACCCAGTTGGAGCCCCCGCCACGCCTTGACAGGCTGGCCGGCGGCATAGGCGACCATGATCCGCTCGGACTTGTCGACGATGAGGTAGTCGACCGATGCAAAGCGCCGCTTCGGCACGATCCGCGCCGCCTCGCGCGCCAGCGGGGGCTGCGACGAGGGCGCTTGCGCCTGCTGCGTGGGAGGCGCGGCGCAGGCGGCGAGTGCGAGCAGAGGAAGGAGTGCGAGGCGGTTCACGGGGGTCAGAATAACCCGCGACCGCCCCTCCGATCAATCCACGAACGGATCGCGCATCAGGATCGTGTCGTCACGCTCGGGCGAGGTCGAGACCAGCGCCACCGGGCACTCGATGATTTCCTGGATGCGCTGGATGTATTTGATCGCGTTGGCCGGAAGGTCGGCATAGGAGCGCGCGCCTGCGGTGCTTTCGCTCCAGCCGGGCATTTCCTCGTAGATCGGCTCGCACGCGGCCTGATCGGCAGAGTGGCTGGGCAGGTAGTCGTAGACCTTGCCGTGCAGGCGGTAGCCGGTGCAGATCGCGACCTTGTCGAGCCCGTCGAGCACGTCGATCTTGGTCAGCGCGATGCCGGTCACGCCGCTGATCGAGCACGACTGGCGCACCAGCACCGCATCGAACCAGCCGACGCGGCGCTTACGCCCGGTGACGGTGCCGAATTCATGGCCGCGCTCGCCTAGGCGTTGGCCGATTGCGTCTTCCAGTTCCGTCGGGAACGGGCCGGAGCCGACGCGGGTGGTGTAGGCCTTGACGATGCCGAGCACGTAGCCGGTCGAATTGGGGCCGAGGCCGGAGCCGCTGGCCGCCGTGCCGCTCACCGTATTGGAGCTGGTGACGAAGGGATAGGTGCCGTGGTCGACATCGAGCAGCACGCCCTGCGCGCCTTCGAACAGGATCTTGGCGCCTGCGCGGCGGACCTTCTTCAGCCGCTTCCACACTGGCTGGGCAAAGCGCAGCACGAAGGGCGCGATCTCGCGCAGTTCTTCGAGCAGCGCGGCGCGGTCGACCGGCGGCTGGCCGAAGCCTGCCCGCAGCGCATCATGGTGCGCGCAGAGGCGGTCGAGCTGCGGATCGAGCGTGTCGAGATGTGCCAGATCGCACACCCGGATCGCCCGCCTGCCGACCTTGTCCTCGTAGGCCGGGCCGATGCCGCGTCCGGTAGTGCCGATCTTGCCCTTGCCCGCCGCGGTTTCGCGTAAGCCATCAAGGTCGCGGTGGAGCGGCAGGATCAGCGGGCAGTTGTCGGCGACCGCGAGGTTTTCTTCGGTGATGCTGACGCCCTGCCCTTCGACCTTGGCGACCTCGTCACGCAGCGCCCACGGATCGAGCACCACGCCGTTGCCGATCACCGAGAGGGTGCCCGAGACGATACCCGAGGGGAGCAGCGAGAGCTTGTAGGTCTTGCCGTCGATCACCAGCGTGTGGCCGGCATTGTGCCCGCCCTGGAAGCGCACGACGACATCGGCGCGGCTCGCGAGCCAGTCGACAATCTTGCCCTTGCCCTCATCGCCCCATTGGGCGCCGATCACGGTGACGTTGGCCATGTTTGTCCTTATGCGGTGGCGGGAAACCGCGCGGGGCCTAGGCGTTTGGGGCGGGCGAGGCAAGCGCGCGAAGGGTTTGGCGGGCCGGAGCGTTTGCCGGATGATGATCCACTGAGGAAGACCCGATGAAGACCGCCGCCAAAGCCGCCACTGCCGCCGCTCTCACCCTCGCCGCCGCCGTCCTGCTGGCGACCCCGATCCTCGCCCAGCGGGCTGGCGGCGAGCGCCTGCCTGCCCCCTGCCGCGAGGAGATCGCGCGCCTGTGCGGCGCCGAGGGCAGGGGGGATCGCAGCGCGATGCGCAGCTGCCTGCGCGAGAAGGTGGGCGATCTCTCCGACACCTGCCGCTCCGCGCTGATGGAGCGGATGCAGGCGGGTGCCGGTGCGGGTGGACGCGAGGGCCGCATGGGCGGACGGCGCGGGGGCGAAGGCCGTCAGGGTCCTGCCACCCCGCCGACCCAGACCCTCAACTACGGCAGCGATTCTCTCCAGGCGCTCGACCTGTGGGTGCCGCAGGGGGCGAAAGCCGCGCCGCTCGTCCTTTATGTCCACGGCGGCGGGTGGAAGCGGGGGAGCAAGAACAACGCGACAGGCCGCGCCATGCCCGCACACATGATGGCGCAGGGTTATGCCTTCGCCTCGATCAATTACCGGCTGGTCCCGCGCAACACGGTCGAGGAGCAGGCAAGCGATGTCGCCGCCGCGCTCGCTTATGTGCTGAAGCGCGCCGACGCTCTGGGCATCGATCGCCGCAGGGTGGTTATCACCGGCCACTCTGCGGGGGCGCATCTGGCGGCGCTGGTCGGCACGGACGAGCGTTACCTCAAGAGCGCCGGGCTCTCGTTCGCCGATATCGACGGGGTGATGCCCAATGACGGCGCGGCCTATGACGTGCCGGCGCAGGTGACCACCGGGCCCAAGCTGATGACGCAGACCTATGCGCAGGCCTTCGGCACCGATCCCGCGCGGCAGGCGAAGCTCTCACCGACGCTCAACGCCGCCGCGCCCAATGCGCCCGCCTTCCTGCTGCTCCACGTGCAGCGCCCCGACGGCGTCGCTCAGGCCAAGGCGCTGGCCGAAGCCCTGCAGCGCGGCGGATCGAAGGCCGAAATCGGCAGCTTCCCGGGCGAAGGACTGCGCGGCCACATGGACATCAACCGCAAGCTTGGACAGCAGGATTATCCGGCGACGGCGGTGATGGATGCATGGTTGAAGAAGGTGCTGGGCTAGGCCCACGCACGCGCGGGATCTTCAGATCTCCCGCACGTCCTGCCCTTCGAGCACATAGCCGCAGCCCAGCGTCCCGGGGTCTTCGCCCTCGGCCAGCTGGGCGAGCGTGCGCCAGCCTTCCAAGCGCAGGTGCGCTGCGGCGGCGCGGTCGTGGCCGTTCGGCAGGTACACCATCCGCGCCGCTACGGGCTGGGGCGCAACATCGGCCAAGCGGTCGAGGTAGAGCGTGAACCCGGTCGCCGGCTCCTCGCTGCCCGCGATCCGGTACGTGCCGCCCCGCCCTGCCGCGCGGCGCAGGCCATCGGCATACAAGGTGAAACCGAACCACGACTGGTATTCGAACCCGTGCCGCTCGGTCGGGTCGAGAGTGATGCGCGCTGCATCGCCGATGTGCGCGGCAATCGCCTGCAACCCGTCGAGCCGCGATTTCAGGGCCCCGCCCGCATCGACGTCGCGCAAAGCGGCAAGCGCCTCGGCGAACGGCCCGGTGGCATAGAGCAGCGGCAGGTAGGCCGAGCCGCCCGCCGCCTTCAATCCGCCCGCATCCTTGGTATCAAGCTCGCGCCGCACTGCCGCGATCTGGTCGGGCGCGAGCGGGAAGGCCCCAAGACCATCCACTCCGCTCAGCGTATCGACGAGATCGGGAAGCGTGAAATCGACCGATATGCCGGTCAGCCCGGCGGCCTTCAGCGCATCGATCGCGAGCAGCACCGTCTCGCTCACCGCGGCCACGCTGTCGGCGCCGATCAGCTCGGCGCCCAATTGCAGACGCTCGCGCGCGGGGTCGAGCTGGCTCGCCTTGATCACCACCGTATCGCCGCAATAGGCGAGGCGGAGCGGGCGGGGGGCGCTGGCAAGGCTGGTGGAGGCGATGCGCCCGACTTGCGGGGTCATGTCCGACCGCAGCGCGAGGGTGCGCAAGGACGCCGGATCGACGAAGCGGAACATGCTGCTCCCCTCGCCAACCGTCACCCCCGCCATGCGGCCAGCGAGCGAAGCCTCGAACTCGAGCAGCGGCGGGCGCACCCGGTCATAGCCATGCGCGCCCAGCACATCGAGGCAGGCGCGCATCATGGCCGTGATCCGCGCCGCTTCCAATGGCAGGCGGTCCTGGAGGCCTTCGGGGAGGAGGTCGTTGGGCTTGGTCATATTGTGCGCGCTTAGCGGGTGATGGGCGCGGGGTGAAGGGGGTGCTGACGCGGGAGTTGCGCAGGCCCACCCCCAGCCCCTCCCGCAGGCGGGAGGGGAGAATGTAGCGCGACCCGGTCCCCCTCCCGCCTGCGGGAGGGGTTAGGGGTGGGCTTCTTCCTTTAAAACGCCAAAGCCTTCACCAGCTTCACGCCGTCGAGCTTTTCGGCCTCGGCGATCACTTCCGGCGTCAGCGCATCATCGAGGCTCAGCAGCAGCACCGCTTCCCCGCCCGCTTCGCGGCGGCCGAGGTTGAAGGTGCCGATATTGATGCCGCGCGCACCCAGCAGCGTCCCGATGCGGCCGATGAAGCCCGGCTTATCGTCGTTGACGATGTAAAGCATGTGGCCCGACAGCTCGGCTTCGATACCGATGCCGAAGATCTCGACGAGGCGCGGCGCATCGTTGCCGAACAAAGTGCCTGCGACCGAACGCGGACCAGCTGCGGTTTCCACCGTCACGCGGACCAGCGTGTTGAAAGCGCCGTCGCGATCGTGGCGGATCTCGCTCACATCAAGGCCCCGCTCCTTGGCGAGGAACGGCGCGTTGACCATGTTCACTGTGTCCGAATAGCGGCGCATGAAGCCCGCCAGCACGGCAGCAGTGATCGGCTTGCCGTTGAGTTCGGCAGCCGCGCCTTCGCGTTCGATGCTGATATGGGTGAGGTTGCCGTGGGCGAGCTGGCCGACAAGGCTGCCGAGCTTTTCGGCGAGCGCCATGTAGGGGCGCAGCTTGGGCGCTTCCTCGGCGCTCAGCGAGGGGACGTTGAGCGCATTGGTGACGCCGCCATTGACGAGATAATCGGCCAGCTGCTCCGCGACTTGCAGCGCGACATTGACCTGCGCTTCAGTGGTCGAGGCCCCGAGGTGCGGGGTGCAGATGAAGTTCGGCGCGCCGAACAGCGGGTGATCGGCGGCCGGCGGCTCGGTCTCGAACACGTCGAGCGCAGCGCCTGCGACCTGTCCGCTTTCGAGGCAGTCCTTTAGCGCCGCTTCGTCGATCAAGCCGCCGCGCGCGCAGTTGATGATGCGGATGCCCTTCTTGGCGCCTTCAAGCCGTTCGCGGCTGAGGATGTTGCGGGTCTCGTCGGTCAGCGGCGTGTGCAGCGTGACGAAGTCGGCGCGGCTCAGCAGCGTGTCGAGATCGACCTTCTCGATGCCGAGTTCGATCGCGCGGTCTTCGGTCAGGAAGGGATCATAGGCGATCACCTTCATGCGCAGGCCGAGCGCGCGGCTGGCGACGATCGAGCCGATATTGCCCGCACCGATCAGGCCGAGCGTCTTGCCGGTGACTTCAACGCCCATGAACCCGCTCTTGGGCCATAGGCCGGCCTGCGTCTGCGCATTCGCTTCCGGAAGCTGCCGGGCGAGCGCGAACATCAGCGCGATGGCGTGTTCGGCGGTGGTGATCGAGTTGCCGAACGGGGTGTTCATCACCACCACGCCCTTGGACGAGGCGTAGGGAATGTCGACATTGTCGACGCCGATGCCGGCGCGGCCGATCACCTTCAGGTTGGTGGCGGCATCGAGGATCGCCTTGGTCACCTTGGTCGAGGAACGGATCGCGAGGCCGTCATAATCGCCGATGCGGGCGATAAGCTGTTCGGGCGTTTCGCCGGTGATCACGTCGACATCGCAGCCACGGTCGGCAAAGATGCGCGCGGCGTTGGGGTCCATCTTGTCAGAAATGAGAACGCGAGGCTTCTTGGGGGCATTGGTCATTTGGAATACCTTCCACTCGTCATCCCGGAGCAGGTCCGGGATCGCGCGAAACCCGCGCATTGGAAATTGGGGAGAGCGGCCCCGGCTCGCTGGCCGGGGCGACGCCAATACTTACGGCCTCAGCCGTTCTTGACCTTGTCGTAGGCCCATTCAATCCACGGCAGCAGGCGCTTGATGTCCTCCTGCTCGACCGTGGAACCGCACCAGATGCGCAAGGACGGCGGCGCATCGCGGTAGCCGTTGAAGTCAAAGCCAACATTGCGCTCTTCGAGCAGCTTGACGATCTTCTTGGGCACGCCTGCCTTGTCGTCATCCGCAAGGCTGTCGTACCACTCGCCCTGAAAGACCATGCACACGCCGGTGTTGGTCTGTTGGGCGGGGTCGGCCGCCATGTTGCGCAGCCACGGGGTGGCCTCGATCCAGTCCTTGACCAGCTTGGCATTGGCATTGGCCCGCTCAACCAGCGTCTTGCGCCCGCCGATGCTCTGGGCCCATTCCAGCGCCGCGATGTAATCCTCGGTCGCCAGCATCGAGGGCGTGTTGATCGTCTCGCCTTCGAAGATCCCGCGGTTGAGCTTGGCGCCCTTCTTCATGCGGAACAGCTTGGGCAGCGGCCAGGCGGGATCGTAGCTTTCGATCCGCTCGACCGCCTTGGGGCTAAGGATCAGCATGCCGTGCTGGGCTTCGCTGCCCATCACCTTCTGCCACGAGTAGGTGGTGGCATCGAGCTTTGCCCAGTCCATCTCCTGCGCGAAGATCGCGCTGGTGGCGTCGTTGATGGTGATGCCCTCGCGCCCGGCTTCGAGCCAGTCGGTGTTCGGGATCATCGCGCCGCTGGTCGTGCCGTTCCAGGTGAACACCACGTCGTTGCGCTGCGGGATGGTGGTGAGGTCGGGGATCTCGCCGTAATCGGCGGTCAGCACCTGCAGGTTGGGCAGCTTGAGCTGCTTCACCGCGTCCTGGATCCAGATGTTGCCGAAGCTTTCCCACGCGGCGACCGTGACCGGGCGCGCGGGATCGAGCATCGCCCACATCGCGGCTTCGATCGCGCCGGTGTCGGACGCGGGCATGATGCCGATCAGGTAATCATCGGGGATGCCGAGCAGTTCGCGGCTGAGGTCGATCGCGTACTTCAGACGCGCCTTGCCGAGGCTCGAACGATGCGAGCGGCCAAGCGATTCGGTCTTGATTTTGTCCAGCGACCAGCCGGGGAATTTTGCGCAGGGGCCCGAGGAAAAGAACGGGCGATCAGGCTTCAACGTAGGCTCGTGCGCGAGCCCGCGGGTGTACTCAGTCATGTATTCTCTCCTTGCAGAGAGCTCGCGCGGCGTTGGGACCGCGTGGCCCGCTGGCCGCTTTAGAGAGGCACCGATACAAGTCAATTAAGAAAGGGGAAGGTCGGCCAATGGCGAAGCTCCCTCTCGCAATTGTGACAAACCTCCCTTAAACGCACCGGACTATGGACATCTCCGATCTTCGCGTTGCTCTGTTCAGTGGCAACTACAACTACACCCGCGACGGGGCCAATCAGGCCCTCAATCGCCTCGTAGGTTCGCTTCTCGCCAAGGGCGCGAAGGTGCGCGTCTATTCGCCCAAGGTCGCCGATCCGGATTTCCCGCCGACCGGCGATCTCGTCGGCTTGCCCAATATTCCGATGCCGGTGGCGGGGCGCGGCGAGTACCGCGTGCCAACCCATCTCGGCGCCGCGGTGAAGCGCGACCTTGCCGCCTTCGCGCCCAACATCGTCCACCTCTCCTCGCCCGATCCTTCCGGCCATGCCGCGCTGCGCTGGGCCCGCGAGCGCGGTATTCCGGTGCTCGCTTCGGTCCACACCCGCTTCGAGACCTATCCGCGCTATTACAACATGGCCTTCCTCGAACCGCTGATCATCAAGATGCTGCGGCGCTACTACAACCGCTGCGATGCGCTGGTCGCGCCCTCGCAGTCGATGATCGACGAGCTTGCGGCGATGGGGATGCATGACCGCATCGGCCTGTGGAGCCGCGGCGTGGACCGCACGATCTTCTCTTCCGCCCGGCGCGATCCCGACTGGCGGCGCAGCGTGGGCCTTGCCGATGATGATGTCGCCATCGTCTTCCTTGGCCGGTTGGTCATGGAAAAAGGTCTCGACGTCTTCGCCGAAAGCATCGTCAGGCTGCGCCAAGCGGGCGTGCCCCACAAGGTGCTGGTGATCGGTGACGGCCCGGCGCGCGGCTGGTTCGAGACGAATCTACCCGGCGCAGTCTTTGCCGGGTTCAAGACCGGCGATGAGTTGGGTCAGGCGCTTGCCAGCGGCGACGTGTTCTTCAACCCGAGCGTCACCGAGACCTTCGGCAACGTCACGCTCGAAGCGATGGCAAGCGGGCTTCCGGTGGTCGCCGCGGGCGCGACCGGCAGCGCCAGCCTTGTCGCTGATAAGGTCACCGGGCGGCTCGTGGTGCCTTCGGGCAGCAATGAACGCGACGCCGCCGCCTTCGCCGAGGTGCTCGCGCCCTATTGCGCCGACCCGGCCCTGCGCGCGGCCCACGGCGCGGCGGGCGAGACGCGGGCCTGCGAGTTCAGCTGGGAGGCGATCAACGCGGTGGTCGCCGACACCTATGTGCAGCTGGTCGAGGAGCGGCGCGCGGCCAAGGCCGCGTAGCTTGCAGCCCTCAGTCAGGGCGGGCTAACGCAGCACCCCGGCCTTGGTCATGGCGCGGCTGTAAACCAGCAGGAACAGCGTCACGCTCCAGATCGCGGCCTTCAGCCCGAGCGGCGTTTGCATGTCGGCGGGTACGTCAAACACATAGCTTTCAGCGACAGTCACGCCGATCAGCCCCACCAGCGCCACAAGCATCGCCGCGACCGCCCACCGCGAGCGCAGCAGCACCAGCACTGATCCGGCAAAGGCACCCCACACACCCATCGCCCAGACGGTGGTCGCCCAGGCAGGATAGGTTTCCATGAAGGCGATCTGGCTGGGCGTCATGCCCATCTCGGCCAGCCAGCCGAGCTTTGTCGTCAGGTAGCTGATGATGCCCATCGCGTTGAACAACAACGTCAAGACGCCGACCAGCCACAGGTGCCACGGCGTATTCAATCTGCCCAACCTCGTTCCCGACATAAGCACCCTTCCCCCATCCGGTGCGACCCGGACGGGGGGAGTTTATGCCCAAGTTGCGTTTACCGCAACAAGATGCCTCAAAGGCGTTCGATGCGCTTCGCCATCTCGTCGATCATGTCGACGATCTCGCTGATCGTGCGCTCGTCAAGCTTGCCCGCGCGGGCACGGTTCTTGAGCACGTTGGCGAGGTTGCCCATCGCCCTGAACATGTCCGAGGAGCGCACGTGCGTGGTGCGTTCGGCATGACGGCCAAGGCGGCGCATCAGGCCCTCGACCTCTGCGGCGCGCTCGGCGAGTTCGGCGCGGCCCTTGTCGGTCGCGGCGAAGGGCTTTTTGGCGCCCTCGGCCTCGGCCTCCTCGATCGCGCCCTCGTCCTCGAGCAGCTGGAGCGTCGGGTAGACAGCGCCGGGGCTCGGCGCATAGCCGCCGCCGGTCATTTCCTCGATACCCTTGATCAGCTCGTAACCGTGCGAGGGATTCTCGGCGATCAGCGCCAGCAGCGCGAGGCGCAGCTCGCCCGTGCCGAACATGCGCCCGCGGCGGCCGCGACCGCGCGGGCCCCTGAACCCGTCAGCGCCTTCGCCTGCGCCTTCAGCCTCGGCCTCGTCACTGTCGTAGCGCCAGCGCATCTTCATGCCCGGACCGCCGCCGACGTTGAGATTGCCGCTCATGGCCATCATCGCGATCGCCTCGCCAAGCTTGTCCCAGCCGTTGCCGCGCCCATATTTGTTCCAGGTCATGCTATCCTCCTCAGTTCGTCTAAGATACATCCAAGATATATCTTTGAGCTATCTTTTCAAGCCACCCAACCTGCTACGGTTTCCTTTTCCGCCCGATGTCCTATCACGCCCGACGAATGGCTGATCTGTTCGGACAAGACGCCCCCGAGGCTCCGCGCGACGCCGCCGCGGCTGACGCGCCGCTCGCCGACCGGCTGCGGCCGCAAAACCTTGCCGAGGTAATCGGGCAGGAGCACCTCACCGGCCCCGAGGGCGCGATCGGGCGGATGGTCGCCGCCGGCCGCCTCGCCAGCATGATCCTGTGGGGGCCGCCGGGCACCGGCAAGACCAGCATCGCCCGCCTGCTCGCCGATGCCGTGGGGATGCGCTACGCCGCGATCAGCGCGGTATTCTCGGGCGTTGCCGACCTCAGGCAGGCCTTTGCCGAGGCCGAGAAGATGGCCAAGGCGGGCAAGCGCACGCTGCTGTTCGTGGACGAGATCCACCGCTTCAACCGCGCGCAGCAGGACGGCTTCCTGCCCTATGTCGAGCGCGGCGTGGTGACGCTGGTGGGCGCGACGACCGAGAACCCGAGCTTCGCCCTCAACGCCGCGCTTCTGAGCCGCGCGCAGGTGCTGGTGCTGAACCGGCTCGACGCTGCTGCGCTCGAGGCGCTGGTGGAGAAGGCCGAAGCGTTGGAAGGCCCCCTCCCCCTCACGCCCGATGCCCGCGCCGCGCTGATCGCGCAGGCCGATGGCGACGGGCGGTTCCTGCTGGGTCAGGCCGAGACGCTGTATGCCGCGGGCCTTGCCGAACCGCTCGATCCGGCGGCCCTCGGCAGCTTTCTCCAGCGCCGCGTCGCGGTCTACGACAAGGACCGCGACGGGCATTACAACCTCATCTCGGCGCTCCATAAATCCGTGCGCGGGAGCGATCCGCAAGCGGCGCTCTACTACCTCGCGCGGATGCTGACCGCAGGAGAGGAGCCGCTGTTCCTCGCGCGGCGGCTGGTGCGCATGGCGGTGGAGGACATCGGCCTCGCCGATCCGCAGGCATTGGCGCAATGCATGGCGGCGATGGAGGCCTACCGGTTCCTCGGCAGCCCCGAGGGCGAGCTCGCGCTGGCGCAGGCCTGCCTGTATCTGGCCACCGCCCCCAAATCGAACGCCGTCTACCTCGCGCAGAAAGCCGCGTGGAAATCGGCGAAGGAAACCGGGAGCCTGATGCCGCCGATGAACATCGTCAACCCGGCGACCGGGCTGATGGAGAGCCTCGGCTACGGCAAGGGCTACACCTACGACCACGACACGCCCGAGGGCTTTTCGGGCGACGACTACTGGCCCGAAGAAATGGAGCCGCAGACCTACTACACCCCCGTGGAGCGCGGCTTTGAGCGCGAAGTGAAGAAGCGGCTCGAATACTGGGAAAAGCTGCGGTCGGAGCGCGGGTGAGCCGCTTCTCGCACTTCTTTGGCGTCGACTGGTCAGGGGCGAAAGGCCCGCGCCAGAAGGGCATCGCGGTGGCGGTAACGCTGGCAGAAGGCGGCCCGCCGGTGCTGCTCGCCGCGCCCGATCCCAAAGGCTGGGCGCGCAGCGACGTGCTGGCCCTGCTCCTCGATCTTCCCGGCGCGGCGCTGGTCGGCCTCGATCTCGGCATCTCGCTGCCGTTCCACGACGCGGGCGCCTTCTTCCCCGGCTGGGACGCCTCACCCGCCGGGGAAGAAGGCGCGCGCGGGCTGTGGGCGTTGATCGACGCGCTGTGCGCCGCCGATCCGCACCTTGAGGCAGGGGGCTTCGTCACGCACGCAGAGGCCTCACGCTATTTCCGCCACGGCGCAGGCGCCGAGGGCGACCGCTTCCTCCTGCCCGGCGCCGCCACCCGCGAGGGCCGCTTCCGGGTGGCCGAGGCGGCGCAGCGCAGCCAAGGTGTTCGGCCGGTGAGCAATTTCAATCTGGTCGGCGCAGCGCAGGTCGGCAAGTCGAGCTTGACGGGAATGCGAATGCTCCACCGCCTCGAACGCCGCGTGCCGGTGTGGCCGGTCGATCCGCTACCGGACAGCGGCTCGGTAGTGACCGAGATTTACACCTCGATGGCCGCGCGCCTCGGCGGGGTGACGGGCACAGCAACCAAGCTGCGCAGCTATGAGGCGCTGAACGATGCGCTCGATAGGCTCGGCTCGCCGCCGGTGGCGGGCAGCGGTGCGATCGACGATCACGCCTCCGATGCCTTGCTTACCGCCGCCTGGCTGCGGACGGTGCATAGCAACCGCGATTTGTGGCACCCGCCAAGCCTCACGCCGAAAGTGGCCCGCACCGAAGGCTGGACTTTCGGCGCGTTATAGTTGCCCTATCGCTTCGCTACTTGAGGGCGAGAAAGATTGGAGTTAGAGCGACCGCGGAAAGCCGGCTTAGCTCAGTTGGTAGAGCACCTGATTTGTAATCAGGGGGTCACGAGTTCGAATCTTGTAGCCGGCACCACTACCCCAATTTCAGGAAGAACTCCTCGCGCTCCCTGCGCAGCTCGGCAGGCGTCATGACCGCGAGACCGTCCAGCTCGTTCCTGAGCGCCAGCGTCAGCCGCTTGACCGTCTCCTCGGGATTACGATGCGCTCCGCCTTTCGGCTCATAGACGATGCGGTGGATCACGCCGAGCTTGAGGAGGTCGGTCGCTGTCACCTTCATCGCCTCGGCAGCAGCGGGGGCCTGCGCGGCGCTCCGCCACAGGATCGACGCACAGCCTTCGGGCGAGATCACCGAGTAGACCGCGTGTTCGAACATCAGCACGCGGTTCGCCGCCGCGAGCGCGACCGCCCCGCCCGATCCGCCCTCGCCGATGATGATCGCGACCAGCGGCACGCCCAATGCAAGGCACGCCTCGGTCGAGCGGGCGATGGCTTCCGCCTGTCCGCGCGCTTCGGCATCGACACCGGGGAAGGCGCCGGGGGTGTCGACCAGCGTCACCACCGGCAGGCCGAAACGGTCGGCGAGCTCCATCAGGCGGATCGCCTTGCGATAGCCTTCGGGGCGCGCCATGCCGAAATTGTGGCGGATGCGCGAGGTGGTGTCCTCGCCCTTCACGTGGCCGATGACCACTACGCGCCGCCCCTCGAAGCGGGCAAAGCCGCCGACGATCGCCTCGTCCTCGCCGAACACGCGGTCACCCGCGATGGGCAGGAAATCGTCGAAGAGCCCCGCCACCAGCCGCTCGAAACGGGGGCGCTGGGGATGGCGCGCCACCAGCGTGCGCTGCCACGGGGTGAGCCGCGCATAGGTGTCCTCGAGCAGCTTTGCGGCGCGCTCGGCCAGCATCCGCGCCTCGGCCACGCCCTCGGGGAGCGCGCCCAGTTCGGCGACGTGCTTGTCGAGCGCCTCGATCGGCTTCTCGAAGGGCAGGTACTGGATCACTCCCGCGATGCCCTCAGACCGTCATCGACATGCCGCGATAGATCCGCGACCGGTAGCGCGAATCCTCCGCATCCGGCAGCGGCGCGCCGACCAGCAGCACGGCGCGGGCAAAGCGCCGCACTTCTTCGAGATGCTCGTCGAGATCGCGCGGCTCTTCCGACTGCACCCGGCGCGTGAGGTTGATCTGGTTGACCGGCACATCGTGAACCAGCCGCTCGTTCTCAACGGCGAGGGTCGCTGTGAAGGCGTGCAGCGTGGTCTTGATGAAGTTCGCCAGCGCGAAAGCCGGGCTCTTGTCGCCCATCGGCACGTCCGGCGAGGTCAGCACAAGCTGGCAATCGTCGTAGAGCGAGGCGCGGCGCGAAACGCGGAAGTGGTGGGTGAGATTGTCGGCCACCACGGTGCGGAACTCGTCCGGGGTGAGCGGATCGTCCTTTCCGAACAGCTTGCCCGGCAGCGCGGCAAATGGGGTCGAGAGGATCGTGGTCGGCTTGCCCCAAGTGGTCAGCGCCTCGTCCATCGCGGCCTCGATATCGGTAGTCTTGACCAGCGAGGTCAGTGATACGGCGGTGTCCGGATCTAGCTGCGACTTGATCGCCTCGAAGCCCTCGGCGGTGCGGGTGATCAGCACCACGTTGGCGACATGGCAATCCTCGATAAAGGCGCGCGCGGTCTCCGCGAGGTAATCGGCAAGGTACTCGCCGATGATCCACACCGTCTTGCCCCGCATCTGGTCGAGCCGCTCCTGCTTGGGGCTGCCGAACAGCTCTCGCTCGGTCGTGGAACGCTCCACCGAAAGACCTCCCGAGGGCATGAAGGTCTCTCCCGATACGGCACGGTCTGCAAGGAAGAACACCGTCGCCTGCGCCACGTCATGCTCGGTCGGCATCTTGCCGAGATAGAGCTTGGAGAGCACCCCGGTACCGACCTTGTTGGCCTCCACCGCCAGCTTGTCGGCGGGCAGGAAGGGCGCGTCTTCGGGCGGCGCGCGCAGCAGCCAGTCGGCATCGCTTTCGGGCGTGGTCGGTCGCTCGCTCCACTCCGGCGCATCGAGGAACAGGCCCGCTTGCCGCAGGCGCCCGATCAGCGCCGCTGCGATTGTGGGCGTGAGCAGATACTGGTCCCATGTGCAGGCGCCGTCGCCTTCCCGCGCGCAGGCCAGCGCCAAGTCACGCAGTTCGCGCGGGTTGTTGGTGTCGTGGCTCATCTTGACGGTGTCATTGCGGGCGAGCCGCGCCAGCACCGCCTCGACCCGTACCCCGCGCCGGATCGCCTTGATCGCGGCGGCGTGGACGGCGTTCAGGCGCTTGTTCTCGAGGATCAGCTTGCCGCGCCGCTCGAACAATCCGGGCTTGCCGCCGGTGCCCGACAGGCGGTCGCCATCGACCGGACCCGGCGCGATCGCGTTGAACTGCACCTCGGGGCCGAGATAGCGCGCCATGCTTTCCACCATCGCGCGCTGGCCGGCCTTGGACACAGCGTAATCGGCCCGGTTGGGATAGGCGACCGCGAGATATTTCTCGCCGCCGAAATAGGACGACACGTTGAGGATATAGCCCGAGCCTTGCGCCTTCATCAGCGGCGCGACGTGGTGCATCAGGAAGTAGTTCGACACGAGGTTCGCATCGAGCGTGTAGTTCCAGGCGTCGACCCCCATGTCGACCACCATGTCCTCGGCGCCCGCGACCCCGGCGTTGTTGATGAGGTAGTCGATCCGTCCGAAGGCCTTCAGCGTCGCGTCGACCGCGCCCTTGAGGCTCTCGAAATTGCTGACGTCGACATTGGCGAGGGTTTGCACCCGGCGCTCGACGCCTGCAAAGCCGATGTCCTCAAGCTCGCTGACGATCCGCGCGCGGGCCACCGCCAGCTCGCTCTCGCGGCGGGCGACGATCATCACCTTGGCGCCCGCCAGCGCCAGCAGCCGCGCCACCTGTCCGCCGATCCCGGCCGATCCGCCGGTGATCAGCGCGACTTTGCCCAGATGCAACCCGGTGATGTTCTCGGAAAAGCCCGGCATCGCCTTGCGCGCTCCGGTTGCCTCGCCGATGTTGCCCGGCACGTAGAGCGTGATCTCGCCGAGCTTGCTTTCCTTGAGCAGAATGCGCGCGGCGTGCCCTGCGGTGAAGCGGATGTTCTCCGCCTCGCTGTTGGTGAAGCGCACGATCTGGTTGCCCCATTCCGCTTGCCGACGACGCCCGTGGGCAGTGTCGATCGCGCTCTCGTCGCGCCAGATACGGATCAACTGCTCGGTCGCGGCGCGCAGGATATTGGCGTAGGTATCGCCCTTCCCGTCGCTCGCATGGCTGACAAACACGAAGCGCGGCGGCTGGAGCAGGTT
Source organism: Sphingomonadales bacterium (assembly GCA_031408395.1). Taxonomy (GTDB): domain Bacteria; phylum Pseudomonadota; class Alphaproteobacteria; order Sphingomonadales; family Sphingomonadaceae; genus Erythrobacter. The sequence continues at coordinate 89,524 of JANNWO010000197.1, forward strand.
GTCGTGGCGCTTCCAGTAGCGGCTCAGCGTCCGGGCGAGCGCCATGTTGCCGGCAAGCTCGGCGTCCATCAGCGCCTCGACCACGCCGTCCTCGGCCTCGGTCAGCGCGCCCGAAAGCTCGCTTGCGCCCAGCATCGGGAGGAACAGCGCGCCGCTCACCGGCGTGCCGCCCTTGGTGTAATCCTCGAGCGCATTTTCCATCCCGCTCGCATCCTTGCGGCTGAAGCGGATGATGGCGAGCTTGTCGGAGAGACCCATCGCGGCGCAGCGCTTTTCGGCGATGGCAACGTCGGCGGCGCGCGGCAGGCCGAGAACCACTTCTGCCCCGCAGGCGAGCTGCACCTGCGCGATTTCGAGCGCTTCTTCGAAATTGTCGCCTGCCGCGATCAGCACGGCAAGGCCTGTGCCGTCCATCGAGCGCATGGTGGGCCGGGCGAGATAGGTCGCGCGATCTTCCTTGCGCACGGTCATGCCGTGGGTGACCTCGAAATCGTGGCCGTTGTAAGCCGCGCTCTCGTCGCTGCCGAGGAAGACACAGGTGGCGGCGATGTCGGTCGGCGTGGGCAAGGTCTTGGCCTTGTCGTTGCCGCCGGTCGCGCGCTCCAGGCTCATCATGTCGAAGAACTGGTTGGCGGTGGTGCCGCCCGCGTCGCCGCGCGCGGTGTCCATCGCGGCAAAGACGTTGCGGATCCGCTCGCTCTCGATCGGGCCGGGATAGATGAGGTTCACCCGGATGCCCTTGGGGCCAAGCTCGAGGCTGAGCTCGCGGCTCCACGCGTTCATCGCCGCCTTGGGGACCACGTAGGCCGCCCGCGCGTAATAGGGCGTGCGGCTGAAGATGGTCGAGACGTTGATGATCGAGCCGCCCTCGGGGATGTGCGGCGCGGCGACGCGCGCGACATTGAAGGCAACCCCGAAAATGTTGCGCAGCGCATCGCCGACAGTCTCGCTGTCGGTGCTGCCCTTCTTCTGCAGGAGGCTGAGTTCCTCAGCCGTCAGCGGCAGGTTTTCGATCGGCTGCTTGGGCCCGGCGCTCCCGGCGTTATTGACGAGAATGTCGATCCGCCCGAACTGCTTCACCACCTCGTCGATGGCTGCGCGCACCGAGGCGATATCTCCGCCGTCGAGCGCCACGGTCGCTAAGCGCGCCGGGTCCGCGCCGGTCGCCTTGATCAGCGCCTCGGCCGCAGCCTTGGTGCGGTCGGGTGTGCGCCCCGTCATCACGACGGTTGCGCCCTCTGCAAGGTAGTGGGTGACAATATGCCCGCCCAGATTGCCCGCCGCGCCGGTGACGACGGCGATCTTGCCCGCCAGACGGCCCGGGACTTCGCCCTGCAAGGCGGGCGCAGCGGCGGCGGCTTTCGATTTAGCCATAAGCTCTCTCCTCACAGAATTACAACGAAGCTGCGCTTCGCTTGATGTTTCGTTTAAACCTCGGGGAGGAGAGCTAATAACATTTCAAAAATCGAAGCGTTATGTCAACCGTCCAGTTCACTGGATGATTTTGCAGCCCCCATCGCCGCCCATGCCTCAAGCAGCGCGTCACGGCTGCGCAGGCCCATTTCGGGCAGCGCGTGATTGACCACGTAGGTAGATCCGGTGTGGCGGTTCTCCCACATCGCCTGATGCGCTTCGGGGAGGCCGTCCCACCCGACCACTTCGGGCTCGGTCACTTCGAGCAGGCCGGCGGCAATCATGTCGTTCATGCGCGCAACTTCGTAGGCGTTGCACAGGTGCGTGCCGAGGATGCTAGCGGTGGGCATCAGGATCTGGCGCTGGCGGGTCCAGACCTGCGGGGCGTAGAAGGTGAAGCGGCAGCCGGTGAGGTCTTCGGCAAAGATCACGCGGCCCGTGAAGGGCTTCACCAGCGAGGTCGAGATGCCGAGCGTGTCCTGCCCCGCGCGCTCGAACACCAGATCGGGGTTGCCGCGCGGATTGTCGGGCGAACGCAGGATCTTGCCCACCGCCGATCCGAAGGGCTTCATCACCCGGTCCTGATAGTCGCGCACCGCCGCCTTGAAGACCTCGATATCGGCCTTGGCATCGGGCAGGCGCGGCATGGTGTCGGGCCAGTAGAAGTTCGCCCCTTCGCGGCGGCGGATCGCTTCGAGGCTGACGATCCCCTCGATCGCGTCCTCCAGCCCCAGCGATTGGAGAAACTCGCGCTGGCCGTCGGTGGTGGTGGCGATAACCGAGCGCGCGTTGAAGCGGCGTGCAGCTTCGATCATCTCAAGGCCCGTCTCGTCGAGCAGTTCCGTGGACCCCGGCCCGTAGAAGATCAGCACCGCCTCGCCGCCGCGCAGCGCTGCACGGCGGAGCATTTCCTCAGGCGTCGCCGTCCCCGGCTTGCCCATGAAGCTGAAGTGATAGCCTGACGAAGCGCCATAGAAGGCCAGCGTTCCGCCCTCAGCCAGCAATTGGAACGAGCGCGGGAAGGCTGTCTCGCCCGCGTGGCTAACGACGTAATCGGCAAGCTTTCCGCCGTTCAATGCCTTGAATTCTTCGACGAGCGGCGCGCCTGCGGCCTCCCATGCGACGGATTCAGCCTTGTCCTCGGGCACCACGGAATAGAGGCCCGCAAAGCGCGCATCCTTGCGGTTGATCGCCCCGACAGCGCCTTGCACCTGCGTGATGAAGCTGGCGCGCTCCTCCGAGGACACTAGACCCGTCACCTGCAAGCCGGTGCGCACCGACGAGCGCAGCGCATCGAGCCCCGTCCCCGTCGCCGCACCCTCGACGAACAGCGTCCGTCCCGGTGCGATCTGCAAGGTCGTGAACAGGCAGCGCGCAATCGTACCGAGGTTGAGCACATAGCTCCCCGCCTGCTCCAGCGTCAGATCGGGCGGCACCTTGTGCATTTGCGGGGCCTGCACGGTCAGGAACTGTGCGTGGCTACCAGTCTCGGTCTCGTAGCCCTGAATCGAGAAGTCCGCATACATCGGATCATTGCCGACCAGCGGAGAGAGCAGATCATTGGTGCCCGAATAGACCGTCACCAGATCGCCGACCTTGATCCGCCCCTGCGCGCGCGTCTCGCTGCCGAGCGCCGCTACCAGCGCTATCCCGCCCGATCCGGTGATCTGCACGTCTTCCTCGTGACTATCGAACGGCGAGACGGGGATGCCGGTCAGCGCCCAGATGTCGTTGAAGTTGACCTCGCTGGTCAGCATGTAGAGCAGCGCCTCGTTGGGCGCGGGCTCGGGCACGGAGACGATCAGTTCCTTCTCGTGGCTCACCGGCGGGCCGAAGCGGGGCTGGCCGGTGTCCGGATCGCGGGCGATGCCGAAAGCGTATTGGTGGCCCGGGATCGGGGTGACGCCAGGGAAGAACGGCGCGCCGACGGGGAGCAGGTCGCCGGCGGCTTCGAGTGCTTGTGCGCGCATCTCGTGCTCGGCATCGATCCACACGCCGCCGCGCCGCACCGGAAGCGGGGGCGCGATCTTGTCCATGAATTGGCGGATGCCGGTCTTCCCGCCCTCGGGATCGACGATCGCTTCGGCGAACAGCTTGGCCTCGCGCGCGAGGCCTTCGGTGATGCCGTGCTCCAAACCGACGCGCACTGCATCCAGCGCCCGCGCGCCCGCTACATCGCGTCCGGCCCAGTCGAGCTGGCGCAAGATGCGCTGGAGGAAATCGTCCTCCAGAACCGTATCGAGGCTCACTTCTGCGGCGCTTTCCCAGCGCACTGTCGCTGCCTGCCGTTCGGCAAAGGCGAAGCCGAGCGCGCTGCCCGGACCGTGCTTCACGAAGTCGCGCACCGCCGCATGGGCAGCCGAAAGCGCGTCTTGCGCGCCGTCGACCAGCGCATCGACCACACCGACCTCCACTGCTTGCTCGGCCGTGATGCTCCGCCCGCCGAGGATCAGGTCGAGCGCATCACGCAAACCTTCCGCCCCGCGCCGGTCGGCGAGGAGGCGCGGCAAGCGCTGCGTCCCGCCATATCCGGGCAGCAGTCGCAGGCGGATTTCGGGCTGGCCGAATCGCGCGGTCGGTTCGGCCACGCGGTAATGGCAGGCGAGCGCGAACTCCATGCCGCCGCCCAGCGCCACGCCCTGCACCGCCGCGATGCAGGGCTTGCCCATCTGCTCGATGGTGCGGAAAGCGAGGTGCGCGTTGTTGGGGAGCACCATCGCTTCTTCGACCGAGTGGATCTCCTCCAGCATCTGGCGGATATCCGCGCCCGCCACGAATGACGACGTGCCTTCCCCAGTAAACACCACCGCCACGACATTTTCGTCGCGTGCGAGGGTCGAGGTGACCATCACCAGCTCGTCGATCGCGCGCTCGTTCAAGGCATTGACCGGCGCATTGGTGACGGTGACGGTCGCCACCTGCTTGCCCGGTGCAACAGTGTTGTACTGGACGAGGAAATAGCGGTGGCGGTCGAACAGCGCCTGCTCGTCGCTCATCCGCTGCTTGCGCTGCCAGTCGCCGATGACGGTGCGCAGTTCGTCCAAAGCCTCGGGGTTGCGCAGCGTCATGACGTCACCGACATCCTCGCCCACCACCAGCGCGCGGACCATGCGGCGCATATACTTGCCCGAGCGTGTTTCGGGGAACTGCGAGACTTCGATGAAGTCCGCCGGCACCGCGACTGCGCCCTTTTCGGTGCGCACAAGGTCGAACAGGCGGCGCTTGTCCTCGATGGTAAGCTTTCGGCCCGGAGCTGGCACCACGAAGGCGAGCGGGGTCAGCCCCTTCTCGCGGTGCGGTGCGCCGACCACCAGCACATTGCCGACCGGGCTGTCGGGATGCAGCCCCTTGTCGCGCAGCACCGCGCCCTCGATCTCCTCGGTCCCCATGCGGTGGCCCGACACGTTGATGACGTCATCCGAGCGCCCGTGGAGGGAGAACGAACCGTCCTCATGGGCAATCGCGAAATCGCCCTGAGTGTAGGCCCACGCGCCCTTCCAGCGGCGCCAGTAGCCATCTTCCCACCGCGCCGCATCGCCGCGCCAGGCGGGATCCACATTGCCATCGGTGACGGTGAAGCCGTCGATATCGCCCCAGATGGTGCGCGCGAGGTAGGGGTACGGCGCGGCGATGACGATTTCGCCCTTCTCGCCCATCTCAGCCCTGCGCCACGGCACGCCGCCAGCGTCGGCGCGGGCGAAGGGCACGTCGGCGGGCGCGGCTTCATCATCCTCGACCCACACGTCGCCCATGATCCACGGAAGCGGATAAGCGTGCGCATCGGGACGCAGCGGGAAATCGTCGTTCCCGAACATGTGCGTCCACGCGATCCCGCCGTGCTCGGTCGCCCAATAGGAGTTGATGTAACGCGGAGTGATATGCTCCATCCCGAAGGCCTGCACCGAAGGCGAGACCGGTTCGGCGCAGAAGGTCGCGACGCGCAAGCCCCCCATGTCGTAGCGTTCGAGCTCGGCAAGGTTAGCCGGGTCGGACATGATCGCTTTGAGGAAGGTCACGCCTGCTTTGAAAATGCTGACATTGTGCCGCTCGATCATCGAGGCGAAGCGACCTGCGTGGGGGAAGACCGGCGAGCCCTCGCTCACCAGCGAGGTCACCCGTGTCATCAGCGGCGCGCAGATCAGGTAGCTCTGCCCGGTGATCCAGCCCGGATCGGCGACCACGAACAGCGTATCGCCGGGGCGCGCGTCGAAGCTCGCCTTCATCGTCTCGGCGACGCCCGCGGCATAGCCATGCGCGTGGACGATCCCCTTGGGCTTTCCGGTCGAGCCCGAGGTGTAGATGAAGAACATCGGGTAATCGGCACCGACCGGCATTGGCCTCGACGAAGCCCAGATCGCGCGGACGAAATCATTGTCGGGGAGCGCGAGCAACTCGGCCTCGCCATGAACGTCGAAGCCGGCGGCGCGCGCTTTCTCCAGCACGGTGACAAGCGCCGCATCGGTCAACTCGTGGCTCCAGCGGTCGCGTTCCTCGCGCCAGATCACGTCGGGCTGCGCGGTGTGGCGCACCACGATCACGGCCTCGACGCGCGGCGGCAGGGTGACGAGGCTTGAGGCAATCGCGATCCGCACCCGCGCTGCGTCGGCGGTGCTGATCCGCCCCTCGGCGCCGAGGTTGATCAGCGCGCGCCCCACGCCGCGCATCACGTCCGATCGGTCGACGGTGATCTCGCCGATAAGCGCCTCGCGCACCGTATCGACAATCGTCGCGGCATCGGCTTCGGGCAGGCCCATGTCGAGGCCCGAGAGGATGCCCAGCGCCGTCGTCACCGGCACGAAATTGTCGAGCGCGGGATCGGTATAGGCGTTCTTGAAAGCGGCGACCTGCGCGTTGCGATAGCTGCCATCGGACGTGACGATCACCCGCGCGCCGGTGTCGGCGATACGGTCAGACAGGGTCTTGTCGGAAAACCCGCCGAACACCGCGGTGTAGACCACGCCCATCCGCTTGGCGGCCTCGGTCCAATAGATCTGTGGCACGATGCTCGGCATGTTCAATGCCATGCGGTCGCCAGCCTTGAGGCCGAGCGCCTCCAGGGCCACGGCGCACTTCGCCACCTCTAGCAGCAGGCGCTTACGGCTAACGGAGAAGCAGTCGATCGGCGCGCCCTTGCCGCCATTCGCGGACATGTCCCAGCGATCGCCTTCGAAGATCAGCGCGGCCTCAGCGCCATGCCCGGCGAGCACGTGGCGGTCGATCTCGGAGAAGGCAGCATTGGTGCGTCCGCCGACGAACCAGCGCCAATGCGGCGCGTCAGAACCGTCGAACCCGGTGTGCCAGGGCGTGAAATCGCTCGGCAGATCAGGGCTGACAGCAGCAGCGGAGGCCGCGTCCCAGCCCTGCCAGCGTCCGTCTTCGCCTTTCGCCAGCCATGCGCCCGAATGCCCGATTTCAGGGCCGATATCGGCCACGAACCAGTGCATATTGCGCGCGGCGATGTCCCCATGGAACGCACCCGGATCGGCAAGCGCGGCGGCGCGCATGGCGTCCCAGTCGGCGCGGGTGCGCACGGTATTGGTCATAGCGGCCGGCAAGCTTGCCGGCAGAGTGTTTGCAGGAATGGCGCCAATCCCCCCGATATTCGCAAAAAAAACTCGCAGTGCGCGAGCCCGAACGCTCGGCGGTAGTGAAGCAAAATTACACGACGCTTACCGCCTCAGCAAGAAAATGCTAAAGCGCCACACCTGCGCATAACGCCGTCCACCGCCAACGGTTCCGCCGAGTTCCGACCGATGCGCCGCGCCTCGGCTGCCGCGTGAGACGGCGTAACGCTTTTTCAATCACATATGGGCTACAGCCGGGAGCCGGGCGCATGGCTGCCAGCCGCCCGGAACAAGGACACGGCATGGCACTTGGCTTCCGCAGACCCGCACGCGAGACAGCTCGCTCGGCACCAGAGGCGCTGGACCCCGTCCAAAGCGCCCGGCCCGACCGCGCCATCGTGCTCGGCGAGGTCGAGGAGCTTGGCATCGGCATGTTCTGGGCGACCGACGCCGAGGACCGCCTGAGCTTCCTTTCGCAGCGCGCGCTGGTCGACATCGGCCAGGACAGCGAGACGTTGATCGGCACCCCGCTGACCCGCGTATTCCTCGATGCAGACGAAGATGGCGCCGGCCCTGCGCAGCGCAGCCTCGCCTTCAAGCTCAAGGCCCGCTCCAAGCTCGACGAGCAGATCGTCGCTGTCCCGACCGGACGCGGCGCCACCCGCTGGTGGCGGCTCAACGGCCGCGCGCTGCTCGACGCCAACGGCGATTTCCAGGGCTATCGCGGCAGCGCGGTCGATATCTCGTCGCAATATGCCTACGAGACGCAGGTCGCCCGCCAGTCGCAGGTCGACGAGCTGACCGGCCTCGCCAACCGCCGCAAGCTTGGCGAACGGCTGTCGGCAATGCTCGCCGCCTTCCGCGCCAGCCGGCGCAGCTGCGCGCTGATGATGCTCGATCTCGACCGCTTCAAGCAGGTCAATGACACGATGGGCCACCCGGCGGGAGACGAGCTGCTCAAGCAGGTCGCGCAGCGCCTGACCTCGATCGTCAAGGACGTGGGCGAGGTTGGCCGGCTCGGCGGTGACGAGTTCCAGGTGCTGCTCCCCGACATGGACGACCGCGGCAGCCTCGGTGAGCTTGCCAACCGCATCGTCCAGTCGATCTCGCAGCCCTACCAGATCAACGGTCGCCGGGCGATCATCGGCACCTCGGTGGGGATCGCGATCGCCCCCTATGACGGGCTCGAGGCCGACGAACTGACCCGCGCGGCCGATATGGCGCTCTACTCCGCCAAGGAGACCCGCGGAGGCACTTTCTGCTTTTTCACCAGCGAGCTGCGCGATGCCGCCTCGAAGACCGCGATGCTCGGCGAACGACTGCGCGACGCGGTCGACCGCGACGAATTGAGGCTCGCCTACCAGCCGCTCGTCGATCCCGAGACCAACGAGGTCGAGTGCTTCGAAGCGCTACTGAGGTGGCACGACGAGGAGGCGGGCGACATCTCGCCCTCGCAGTTCATCCCTGTCGCCGAGAATGACGACCTCATCGTCCGTATCGGCGAGATGGCGCTGAGGCAGGCGTGCATGGACGCGATGGCCTGGCCGGCGACGATCCGGGTGGCGGTCAACGTCTCGGCCAAGCAGTTCGTCCGGCCCGGCTTCCGCAAGGCGGTGGCGGCTGCGCTCCAATCCTCGGGCCTGGCGCCCGGGCGGCTCGAACTCGAGATCACCGAGAGCGTGTTCGTCGGCGATCTGGAATCGGTCGACGCGATCTTCCGCGATCTCAAGAAGTTAGGCGTGCGCCTCGCGCTCGACGACTTCGGCACGGGCTATTCCTCGCTCGGCTATCTCAAGCACGGGCATTTCGACAAGATCAAGATCGACCAGAGCTTCGTGCGCGGCTGCACCGAGAACGGCGACATCAACCCGGCGATCATCACCGCGATCATCGCGCTCGCCAAGGCGCTCGGGATGGAGACCGTGGCTGAGGGCGTGGAGGCGATGGACGAGCTTCAACTGGTGCGCGAACGCGGCGCCGATCTCGTGCAGGGCTACATCTACTCGCGCCCGATCACCCAGGAGCAGGTTCTGGCCCAGGTCGCCAACGGCACCGCGCACTACCGCCCGAGCGGCCCGCCGCGCCACCGTGCCGAGCGCATCACCATCTTCCGCAAGGTTGGATTGATCCACGAGGATCACTACTACGACGTGATCCTGCGCAACCTTTCCAAGACCGGCGCGCGTATCAATGGCCTTGCCGGTGTGCCGGTCGGGACCGAGGTGGTGCTCGATCTCGGGCATGGGCAGCTGGTGGTCAGCAAGGTCGTCAATGGCAGCGAGAACAGTCAGGGCCTCAAGTTCGAGACCCCGCTGATCAGCGACGGCAGCGGCGGCTTCATGACCCGCCACCGCATCTCGCCCTATTCGCTGGCTGAGGCAGGCATTCCGCTTGCCGCGCTGGGGGCAGGAGCCTTCCCGCTCGCCAAATGGCGCGATGCCAACAAGAACCAGACCGTGCCGAAATTCGTCCAGCTCGAATTGTGCACCCCCGCAGCCATGGGATAACCGATGTTTCACGTGAAACATCGGTTTTGGAGGGGGTCTGGAGGGGGTCTAACAGGGGTCTAGAGGGGGTCTAAAACCATCTGGCGGGTCTCTAAACGCGTCTGGAACGCCCTTAAAACTAACCGCGTCCGCGATAGGACGCCACGCCCTGATCTGGCAGCCACAGGCCCTCCGGGGGCACGCCCGATTGCCAGAACACATCGATCGGGATCCCGCCGCGCGGATACCAATAGCCGCCGATCCTGAGCCAAGCGGGGCGCATCTCCTCGAACAACCGCACCCCGATCCCCACGGTCACATCCTCGTGAAAGCCGTTGTGGTTGCGGAAGCTTCCGAGGAACAGCTTCAGGCTCTTGCTCTCGACGATCGTGTCGCCCGGCACATAATCAATCACCAGATGCGCAAAATCGGGCTGGCTGGTGACCGGGCAAAGCGAGGTGAACTCCGGCGAGACGAACCGCACCAGATAGGTAAGGCTTGGGCGCGGATTGGGGACGTAGTCGAGCACCGCTTCCTCGGGCGAGGTCGGCAGCGGCGTGTCCTTGCCGAGAAACTTGGGGGCGGGCTTGGGTATCGGGCCAGAGGTGGGGGGGCCAGAAGAAGGGGGTGTGCTTTCCATGCCGCGCTGTTGCCCCGATCCGCCGCGCCGCGCAAGCCGCAAGCTGGACGGGCGCGCCTTGCGCGTCCTATGGCGTCAGCGCCGGTTCACCCTCGCTCCGCCACACTTCTCATTCCCTTTGGCAATGTCCCTTTGGCCATGCCCCTTTGGCCACGCCCCCATTCGCCGACCCCATCCGAGCCCTTCCCCGCCATGATCCGTCCGCCTGCCCGCCTTGTTCTCGCCGCCTGCGCCGCGCTCGCGCTGGCTGCGCCTTTGGCTGCGCAGGCCAGTGGGCAGGAGAGCCCGGGCACCTTCAGCCTGCCGCCGCCGAGCCCGACACCGACGCCGGCGCCTGCCGGCCCCAATGACGAGCGCGCCGGCGTGGTGATCCCGCCCCGCACCGCGCCAAGGCCGCGGATCACGCCGGTGCCGGTGCTGACCCCGGAAGAACTGGCCTCGCCCAGCCCCCGCGCGGCGCCAACGCCGGCCCCGACGCCGGCCCAGACGCCGGCGCCGAACCGGGCGACCACAGGCAATCCGCCACTCCCGGCGGCAAGCCCCGCGCCCACGCTCACCGCGACGCCATCAGTAAGCCCGGCCGCCGCGCCCAGCGCGGTGCCGCCTTCGGGCGATCCGCTGGCGCTGCCCCCGGGCATACCCGGCACTCTGCCCGAAACCGGTCCGGTCGCAGCCGCTCCGCCTGCCGAGAACACGGACACCATCTTTGCCTTTCCCGCATGGGAGATTTTCGCCGCAGGCGGTGTGGGCGCGCTGGCGGTGCTGGGCGCAGGCTTGCTTGTGTGGCGGCGGCGCAAGCCCAAGGTGCTGCGCCTTGCGTCACACTCTGCCTCTGCCTCTGGCGCAGCCGCCGCGCGTGCGGCTGAGGGCGGGCCTGATCTTGCCGACCTCCACCTGGCGCTCGATGTCACCACCGCGACCCGCAGCCTGATGATGTTCACGCTTGGCTACCGCCTCAATATCGCCAACCGCTCGGGCCGTGCGGTTACCGACATGCGCGTCGCGGTGCAGCTCGTCTGCGCGCGGGCCAGTGGCGCCAACGTCCCCTCGGCAGGCGCGGCGCAGGCGCTCGGCGAGGTCCCTCGCATCGGCCCCCATCAGGCGCGCAGCATCATGGGCGAGGTGCAGCTGGCACTGTCCGCGATCCAGCCCTTGCGGCAGGGGATCACGCCGCTGTTTGTGCCGCTCGTCCATGTCACGATCGAAGCAGAGGGCCAGCCGGCACTGACCAAGACCTTCGTGATCGGCACGCCGAGCGCGAGCGGGCGCGTCCACCCGATCAAGCTCGACCAGCCGCCGGGCGGAATCGCCGGGCTGGTGGCGCAGGCGGTCGCGATTCCTTCGGCATCCGCCGCAGCCTGAGGCTTACGCGCTTTGCAGCGAGGCGCCGGGCGCGCTAGAACCGGCGTCATGACCAAACTTCCCTCGCCGCTCGTCTCGACCGAATGGCTCGCCGCGAAGCTCACTTCGCCCAAAAACGCTGGCGACCTTGTGGTGCTCGATGCCTCGCTCCACCTGCCCGCTGCGGCGCGTGACGCGGCCGCCGAGTTCGCCGCCGCGCATATTCCCGGCGCGCGGTTCCTCGGGCTGGCGAGCCTTGTCGACAAGGCCTCGCCCGTCCCCGCCGCCCTGCCCACGCCCCAGCAGCTCGCCGAGCGGCTGGCGAGCCTTGGCGTCGCGCCGGACACTGCCATCATCCTCTACGACGACAGCGCGATCCGCACTGCGGCCCGCGCGTGGTTCATGCTGACCGCAAGCGGCTGGCAGAATGTCGCGATCCTTAACGGCGGAATGGGCAAGTGGCGCAGCGAAGGCCGAGCGCTGGACAGCGGCGCGCCCGACATCGCGCCAGCCGCCCCAGCCACGCTCGCCGCGCCCACATCGGTGCGGACCAAGGCCGATATGCTCGCCAACATCGCCAGCCGCGCCGAACAGGTGCTCGACGCGCGCGGGGCGGACCGGGTCTATGGCAGCGGCACCGACCCGGTGCATGGCGTGCTGAACGGGCGAATTCCGGGCGCGCTCAACCTGCCCTTCACCGGGGTGCTCAACGCGGACGGCACCTACAAGTCGCCCGAGGAACTGCGCGCCGCTTTCACCGCCGCTGGGATCGACCTCAGCGCGCCCGTCGCCGCCACCTGCGGCAGCGGGGTGACCGCGAGCGTGCTGCTGTTCGCGATGCGCCTCCTCGGCAAGCGCGACGCCGCGCTTTACGACGGCAGCTGGAGCGAGTGGGGCGCGGACCCTGCCACGCCGAAAGCTCAGGGGCCCGAGACCGGGGGGCCTACTGCATGAGCGACGGCGGCGATGGCAAGCCCCTGAAGCCCGCCACCCGCCTCGTCCACGGCGGGCGGCGCAAGGAGTGGACCGGGGCGGTGGTCAACCCCCCGGTATGGCGTGCCTCGACGCATCTTTACGAAACCGACGCCGAGCGGCAGGCCGCGGGCGGCAACAATGCCGACGGGCAGTTCTTTTACGGCCGCCGCGGCGCGCCGACGCAATGGGCGCTGGCCGAGGCGCTGACGCAGATGGAGCCGGGGGCTTACGGCACGGTGCTCTATCCCAGCGGCGTGGCGGCGATCGCGGGCTGCATGTTCGCGGTGCTGAAGCCCGGCGACCGATTGTTGATGGGCGACAATGCCTATGACCCGACGCGATCGATGGCGACCGGGTTGCTTACGCGGATGGGGGTGGAGACGACCTTCTTCGACCCGCGCGATCTGGACGCCTACCGCGCCCTGTTCGCTAAGGGGGGCGTCAAGGCGGTGTGGCTGGAAAGCCCCGGCAGCCTCACCTTCGAGGTGTGCGACATCCCGCAACTGGCCGCCATCGCCCGCGAGCACGGCGCGGTGAGCATGGTCGACAACACCTGGGCCAGCCCCTTGGGCTTTGCGGGCCTCTCGCATGGCTGCGATATCGTGATGATGAGCCTGTCGAAGCATGTCGGCGGGCATTCCGACCTGATGATGGGATCAGCCAGTGCGGGCAAGCGCTGGTACACCGCCCTGCGCCGCACCTCGCATGAACTGGGGCAGGTCGTCTCGCCCGACGATGCGGCGCTGGCGGCGCGCGGGCTGCGGACGATGGGCGTCCGGCTTGAGGCGCAGACCCGCTCGGTCTTGAAGGTCGCGGAGTGGCTCGATGCCCAGCCGCAGGTGGCGCAGGTGTTCTGCCCGCTGTTGCCCTCCGACCCAGGTCACGCGCTATGGACCCGCGATTTCACTGGCGGGTGCGGCTTGTTTTCGTTCGTGCTGGCGAGCGATGACGCCGGAGCCTCGGCCCGGGTTGCCGATGCGCTGGCGCTGTTCGGGATCGGCTACAGCTGGGGCGGGTTCGAGAGCCTCGCGCTGCCCATCACCCCGCACACCTACCGCACCGTGATGCCCGACCCTTGCGCGGGCCGACCGGCGCTGCGGCTCTCGATCGGCCTTGAGGATACAGGCGACCTGATCGCCGATCTGGCACAGGCGCTGGCGCTGGTGTGACGCAGCAATAGTTCCGCTTCGCGCGAGGCAATCCATTCTCGCTGGCACCGCTGGCGCCGCTGGCCCATCTGCGGCTCATGCAGAACAGCGGCACCATCTATCTCGTCGGCGCAGGGCCGGGTCCGGTGGACCTTCTGACCCTGCGCGCCGCGCGCCTGATTTCGGACGCGCGGGTGATCGTCCATGACGGGCTGATCGGGCCTGACATCCTCGGACTTGCGCGCCCCGACGCACGCCTGATCTCGGTCGCCAAGCAACGCGCCCGCCACACCATGCCGCAGGAAGACATCAACGCCCTGCTGGCGCGCGAGGCGCTTGCGGGGCATGACGTGGTGCGGCTCAAAGGCGGCGATCCCTTCATCTTCGGACGAGGCGGCGAGGAAGCCGAGGCTGCCCGCGCCGCCGGTGTCCGCGTCGAAGTCGTCCCCGGCATCTCCGCCGCCAACGGCGCAGCGGCCGCCAGCGGCATTGCTCTCACCCACCGCGACGCCTCCAGCATCGTCAGCTTCGTCGCCGGCCAGTGCAAGGGTCTCGCCGAGCAGGATTGGTCGGGCCTTGCCGGAAAGGGCCGCACGCTGGTGATCTACATGGGCGTCTCCACCGCCGCCGCCATCGCCGAAAAGCTGATGGCTGACGGCCTCGCCCCCGACATGCCCGTCGCCGTGATCGAGAACGCCGCGCGCCCCGAAATGCGCGTGCTGCGCGGGCTGCTGGCGGCCCTCCCCGATCTGGTCGAGCGCGAGGCTGTGCAAAGCCCCGCGCTGATCGTCATCGGCGAAGTGACCGCGCGCGCGGATATCGCGGTCGCGGCGCTGGCCCAAATCACCAGAGAGCAGGCCGCACAATGAAGATCCTCACCGGCAACGACCTGCGCTCGGGCGCAGTGACGTGGTGGAACGGCACCGGCTGGTCGCTGTTCGTCGACGACGCCGTCGACGCAGGCGAAGACGCCGAGGAGATCCTCGCCCGCGAAGAAGCCGCGCGCCGCGTCAACGTGCCCTACGCCATCGAAGCAACCATCGACGCCGCCGGGCACGTCCGGCCTGCACACATCAAGGACCGGGTGCGCGCGCTCGGCCCCACCGTGCGCCGCGACCTCGGCGTGCCGACCGCCAACAAGACCGGCTGGGACTGGGTGATCTGATATGTACCGTTACGATTCATATGACCAAGCGATGGTCGATGCCCGCGTCGAGGAATTCCGCGACCAGGCGCGTCGGCGGATTGAGGGCAAGCTGACCGAGGACCAGTTCAAGCCGCTGCGGCTGATGAACGGGCTCTACTTGCAGCTCCACGCCTACATGCTGCGCGTCGCGATCCCCTATGGCACGCTCGATGCGCGCCAGATGGAGATGCTCGCCGACATCGCGGAGAAGTACGACCGCGGCTACGGGCACTTCACCACCCGCCAGAATATCCAGTACAACTGGATCAAGCTGGAGGACGCCGCTGACATCCTCGCAGACCTCTCCACGGTCGAGATGCACGCTATCCAGACCAGCGGAAACTGCATCCGCAACATCTCGTCGGACCACTTCGCAGGCGCTGCCGCCGACGAGGTGGTGGACCCGCGCCCCTATGCCGAGCTGATGCGCCAGTGGTCTAGCTTCCACCCGGAGTTCACCTACCTGCCGCGCAAGTTCAAGATCGCGGTGATCGCGAGCCTGAAGGATCGTGCTGCGATGCGGCTCCACGATATTGGCGTGCGGATCGTCCGCAACGACGCGGGTGAGATCGGCGCCCAGTTCTACGCGGGCGGCGGCATGGGCCGCACCCCGATGATCGCCCCGCTGATCCGCGACTTCGTGCCGCTCGATCACTTCATCACCTATGCCGAGGCGTGCCTGAGGGTCTACAACCGCTACGGACGGCGCGACAACAAGTACAAGGCGCGCATCAAAATCCTCATCCACGAACTTGGCGCGGCGGAATACACCCGGCAGGTCGAGGAGGAATTCGTGCACATGCTGAGCGTCGGCGTAGAGCCCCCGCGTAAGGAACTGGCGCGGATCGCGGCCTATTTCGCCGATCCGGCCTTCGTCGATGGTCCAAAGACCCTCGACCGCTCGGACCCCGATTTTGCGCTTTGGGTGGATCGCAATACCCACCGCCACAAGCACGATGCCTATGTCTCGGCGGTCATCAGCCTCAAACCCGTCGGCGGCATCCCCGGCGATGCCACCGCAGAGCAGATGCGCGTCATGGCGCGGCTCGCCCGCGACTACGGCTTCGACGAGCTGCGCGTGATGCACACGCAGAACCTGGTGCTCCCCCACGTGCGGATCGCCGATCTTCACGCGGTGTGGACCGTGCTCGACGCAGCCGGTCTGGGCGCACCCAACATGGACACGATCGAGGACATCATCGCCTGCCCGGGGCTCGACTATTGCAGCCTCGCCAATGCCCGCTCGATCCCGCTCGCCCAGCGCATTGCGGAGCGCTTCGCCGCGAACGGGCGCACTGGGGAACTGGGCGAGCTGAAGCTCAAGATCTCCGGCTGCATCAACGCCTGCGGGCACCACCATGCGGGCCACATCGGCATCCTCGGCGTCGACAAGAAGGGCAAGGAGAACTTCCAGCTCTCGCTCGGCGGGTCGGAGGCCGAGGATGTCAGCCTCGCCAAGATCACCGGGCCGGGCTTTGACGAGGACGGCGTGATCGCCGCGGTCGAGACTGTCACCGACGTCTACCTCGCCGCGCGCACCGACGGGGAGCGCTTCCTCGACACCTACCGCCGCATCGGCATGGAGCCGTTCAAGGAGGCGCTTTATGGCTAAAGACATTGGCACCAGTCCCGACGAAGTTCAATTCCGCTTTCGCGACGACGAGCCGGTCGATCACGGCACAGTCACAGTCGATGCGTGCTGCGATCAGACCAACGCGGCTGCCGTGCGGATCGAACCGGGCGACGATGCGCGAGTGCTGCTGCCTTTCCTCGGCCGGCTCGCGCTGGTCGAAGTCAACTTCCCGAGCTTCGGCGACGGGCGCGGCTATTCGGCGGCGCGGATCCTGCGCGAGGCTGGCTATACGGGCGAAATGCGCGCGGTCGGGGCGGTGCTGATCGACCAGCTCAGCCACATGCGCCGCTGCGGCTTTGACAGCTTCGCCCCCGACAAGCGCCTCGACGAGGAAGACGCGGCCCGCGCCTTTGCGACGTGGGAGAATGTGTACCAGCGGGCGGCAGATGCGCGCAGGACCATCGCGGACAAGCGCCATGAAGCCTGAACTCGGCATCGCCAGCGCCAATGCTCTGAACGGGGGGCGCGTCCGCGACGCGCTCGACCTTGCTCCGCGCTTCAGCGAGCATGACGCGGTGCGCCTCAACCGCATGTTTCGCGGCTCCTCGACGCTCGAGATGCTGGAAGCGGTGATCCGCGACAATCTGGCAGGCGATCTTGCCGTGGTCTCGAGCTTCGGCGCGGAGAGCGCGGTGCTGCTGCACCTGATCGCCAGCGTCGACCCGTCGGTGCCGGTGCTGTTCCTCGATACCGGCAAGCATTTCCCCGAGACGCTGGCTTACCGCGATCTTCTGGTGGAGCGCCTCGGCCTCAACCTCGTGGTGCTGACCCCGGATGCAGACGAACTTGCCAAGCGCGACGAGACCGGGCTGCGCTGGTCCTACGATCCCGACGGTTGCTGCGAGATCCGCAAGGTGCGTCCGCTCGAAAAGGCGCTCGCCCGCTACGATGCCAGCTTCACCGGGCGCAAGTCCTTCCAGGCCGCGACCCGCGCCAGCTTGCCCCGCTTCGAGGTGGATACCTCCGACGCGCAGGGGCGGCTCAAGATCAACCCGCTGATCGACTGGGATGCGGGCCAGATCGAGGGCCATTTCATCCAGCACGACCTGCCGCGCCACCCGCTGATTGCGCAGGGCTACCCCTCGATCGGGTGTTCACCCTGCACCACGCAGGTCGCGCCGGGCGAAGACCCGCGCTCGGGCCGGTGGAAGGGCTGGGACAAGACCGAATGCGGTATCCACAAGCCGGGCGAGGAACCGTTCCTCTGACGCGAGTGGCCTAGAGCCACCCCTCGCGGCGGTACCATTCGGCGGTCGCTTTCAGCCCCTCCTCGCCGCTGATGCGCGGCTGCCAGATGCCCGGCGGCGGCTTGCGGTCGAAGCGCGAGACCCAGTTGGGGTGCGCCATGTAGCCGACCCGGTCGGGGGTGAGTTTGGCCCGGTCGCCGCGTGCGAGGCGGTCGGCGGCAGCGGCGGCATCGAGCACGGCGCGCGGCAGGTGCGGGGCAAAGACGCTGCGTCTCCCCACCGCCTGCCCGATGGCAGCTGCGAGTTCCTTGTGGCTCCACCCGCCCTCGCGCCCATCATCAGGTTCGTAGACCTTCTTCTTCGTCGGCGCGGCATTGCCAGTGAGCGCGACCAGCAGCGCGGCGAGGTCATGCGAATGGATGATCGAGCTCGCCCCGCCCGGCGGCAGCGGGACAAAGCCCCACTTGGCGGTGCGGAACATCTCCAGATAATCGACATCGCGCGGGCCGTAGACACCGGGGGGGCGCACCGTGGTCCAGTCGAGGCCGCTCGCTTCCACCAGCGCCTCGGCGCGGGCCTTGGAGGCGCCGTAAGCCGACAGCTCGGGCATCCGTGCGGAAAGCGAGGAGACGAACACCAGCCGCTTGATGCCCGCGCCCTTCATAGCAGCAATCACGTTGGCGGTGCCGGTGACGTTCGCGCCTTCGAACTCCGCAGGATCGGGGGTGTTGGTGAGCCCCGCCACATGGATCACCGCATCCGCGCCGTCCACCAGCGCTGCGAGCGCTTTTGTGTCGTTCAGGTCGCCGCGCACCCATTCCACGCCGTCGATCGCTGGCTGGTCGCGGCGGGCGAGCGCCTTCACGCGGTGCCCTTCCGCCAGCGCCTCGCCCAGCACCGCGCTGCCGACAAAGCCAGTCGCGCCGGTGATGGCGAGCAGGCTCACAGCAGCACCATGTGGTCGCGGTGGATCACGCAGGAACGCGGCGCGTAGCCCAGCCGCTCGGCCTGATCCTCGGCGCGCTTGCCGGCAATAAGCTGCATTTCGGCCGCGTCATATTCGGCGAGGCCCTGCGCCAGCCGCTCGCCCTTGAGGCTGAGCACGCTGACCAGATCGCCGCGCCGGAAGGTGCCCGACACGCCGACCACGCCTGCTGCGAGCAGGCTCGCTCCGCCCTTGAGCGCCTCGGCACAGCCCTTGTCCACCCGCAGCTCGCCAGCTGGCGCAAGCCGCCCGCCGAGCCATGCCTTGCGCGCAGAATCGGCGCGAACGGGGAGGAACAGCGTCCCAGTCCCTGCACCCAGCGCATGGGCAATCGGC
This sequence comes from Sphingomonadales bacterium, assembly GCA_031408395.1. Lineage (GTDB taxonomy): Bacteria > Pseudomonadota > Alphaproteobacteria > Sphingomonadales > Sphingomonadaceae > Erythrobacter. The sequence continues at coordinate 108,418 of JANNWO010000197.1, forward strand.
GCGTCGTGGGTGCCGTTGAGGATCGCGAGCGCGATGCCCGCGCGGGTCGCAATCTGTGCGGCTTGCAGCTTGGAGACCATCCCGCCCGAGCCGAGGCCCGAGGACGACGCCCCGCTTGCCATCGCCATCACCTCGGGCGTCACGGCCTCTACGGTCGGGATCAGCGCCGCGCCTTCCGCGCGCGGATCGCGGTCATACAAACCGTCGACGTCGGAGAGCAGCAGCACCAGATCGGCATTGGCCGCCTGCGCAACCCGCGCCGCGAGGCGGTCATTGTCGCCGAAGCGGATTTCCTCGGTGGCGACGGAATCGTTTTCGTTGATGACGGGGATCACCCCCGCCTCCAGCAGTCGGTCGAGCGTCGCCGAAGCGTTGAGATAGCGGCGGCGGTCCTCAAGATCGCCCAAGGTCAGCAGCATCTGCGCGGCGGTGATGCCTTCGCTTCCGAGCGCGCGGCTCCATAAGTCGGCGAGCGCGATCTGCCCGACAGCCGCAGCGGCCTGCGCATCGGCAAGGCTCCCGCGCCCACCCTTGGGCAGCGCCAACCGCGCCGCGCCCAGCGCAATCGCGCCGGAACTCACCACGATCACCTGCGGACCGTCGCGGCGCAAACCGGCGAGGTCCTGCGCCAGACTTGAAAGCCAACCCTCCCGCGCCTGCCCCCCGCCGACCAGCAGCGCAGAACCAATCTTGACCACGATCCGCCGCGCGGCGGTGATGTGAGCCAATTTTGTCAGCATGATCTGCTCAGCATCGCAAAGATCAGAGCGGCGACCAGTCGCTGGCCTCGGCCTCGTTCTCGACCTCGACCGTCTTGGTCTCGGTCGAGGTGCGGTCGGGCAGATAGCCGAGCACCGCGTCCAGCAATTCGGGGATGCCCGCTCCGGTCGCGCCGGACACGGCAAACACCTTGTCCGCGCCCGCGGCCAGCAGTTCCTTGCTGAACACCTCGACCAGTTCGGCGTCCGCCAGGTCGAGCTTGTTGAGCACCACCAGCCGCGCCTTGTCCTCGAGGCCCGCGCCGTAGGCCGCCAGTTCTTCCTCGACGATTCGCATCGCCTCGGCAGGGTCGGCATCCTCGGTTCCGGTGATGTCGATCAAGTGGATCAGCACCCTGCAACGCTCGATATGCCCGAGGAAGCGGTCGCCGATCCCCGCGCCTTCCGCCGCGCCCTCGATCAGGCCCGGAATGTCGGCGATCACGAATTCGCGGCCCTTGTGGCGCACCACGCCCAGCTTGGGCACAAGCGTGGTGAAGGCATAGTCGCCGACCTTGGCCTGCGCGTTGGAGACCGCGTTGATGAAGGTCGATTTGCCCGCATTGGGCAGGCCGACAAGCCCGACGTCGGCGAGCAGCTTGAGCCGCAGCCACACCCACATGTCCTGACCCGGTATCCCGTCCTGGTGTTGGCGCGGGGCGCGGTTGGTCGAGGTTTTGTACGACGCATTGCCGCGACCGCCCAACCCGCCTTCGAGGAAGGTGACGCGCTGGCCGACCTCGGTGAAGTCGGCGAGCACCTCGTCCTGCTCGTCAGAGATGATCTGCGTGCCGACCGGCACCTTGATGACGAGCGGCTTGGCCGAGGCGCCGGTGCGGTCCTTACCCATCCCGTGCCCGCCGCGCGGCGCCTTGAAGTGCTGCGAATAACGGAAGTCGATCAGCGTGTTGAGGCCCGCGACGGCTTCGAACACGATATTGCCGCCGCTCCCCCCGTTGCCGCCGTCAGGGCCGCCGTATTCGACGTACATCTCGCGGCGTAAAGAGACGGCCCCGGGGCCGCCCCCGCCGGACTTCACATAGATCTTGGCTTGGTCGAGAAAATGCATGGTGGCCCCTTATGCATTTTCTGCTGCAATTGCGAGGGGAATGGCAATTTAGAGACTCGCGATGAAAGGCAGGAGCCTTTCCGGCACCGCATCCGGCGTGTGGATCAGGCACGCGAGCACCTCGGCGCTCTCGACCAGCCGCGGGCCGGGGCGGTTGTAGAGGTGGTGCCCATCGACCGCGAACGCCCGGCCCTCGCGTACCGCCCGAAGGTCACGCCACGGCGGGCTTGCAAGCAGCGCACGCGCCTCGGGCAGGGTCTGGGCGAGCTGGTAGCCGCAGGGCATGAAGGCGATGATGTCGGGATCGGCAGCGGCGATGGCGGCAAATTCGATCCAGTGCGAATGGACACCGGGCCCGGCGAGCAGCGGCTCTGCCCCGGCGGCGCTGACCAGTTCAGGCACCCAATTGCCCGCGACCATCAGCGGCTCGATCCACTCGACTGCGAGCATTGTCGGACGCGTGACGGGAGCCTTGGGGATCGCGGCCAGCCTTTCCTGCATCCGCGCGACCGCAGGCCCTGCCCGCTCTGGGACGCCTGCCGCTTCGGCCACCCGCGCAAAATCGCCAAAGACGTCCGAGAGATCATCGGGCGCGAGCGATACAAGCACCGGCGGCGAGCCAACCCATGCCGCCAGCGCCTCCTCAAGGTCGGCGGGCGTCACCGCGCAGACCGCGCATTGCGCCTGAGTAAGAATCACATCGGGCCGGAGCGAGCGCAGCAACGTCGCATCGACATCGTACACCGACAGGCCGCTCTCGACGATGGCCTTGACCCGGTCCTCGATAGCGCGGGAGCTTAGGCCCTTCTCAAGCTTGGTCGAAGTGCAGATCGGTAGCGCGGCGACCGTGGGCGGGAAGTCACATTCGTGCGAGCGTCCCACCAGATTGGCCTCCAGCCCCAGCGCCACCGCGATCTCGGTGGCGCTGGGGAGCAGTGAGACGATGCGCAAGGGCTCGCTCATCGGGCCTGCCGCAACGCCGCCAGCGCCGGGATGCGCTCCAGCACCTGCCAGCCGAGCCACAGCCCGGCAAACCACAGCGTATCGTTAAGCGCGATCAGCGCCACGATATCGGGTGCGAACATCGCGACATCCCCGAAGGCCAGCGCATAGGCAAAGAGGCTCGCCTCAAACGCTCCGAAGGCGGCGAGGAACGCGAGCAGCGGCCCTCCCCTCGCCGCGGCGGCGCGCGCTGCGGCAAAGGCGACAAGGCTTGACGCCAACAGCGACAACCCCGCCGCAAAGGTGGCTGGGTCCCACGGAAAGCCCATCAGGCCAAAGCCCAGCGCCTGATTGCCCAGCCAGCACAGGCCGATCGCCGCCAGGCCGCGCCGTCCGGGAAGGAACAGCGCGGCGATGGTGGCAATCGCGGCGAAAGGCATCATGCAGACGAGCACCACCGTGCCGCTCAGCGTGGTAGCGGCGAGCATCCCAGGCAGTGCCAACTGGGCCAGCGGGGCCAACGGTTTGGTCATATCGGTCATCGATCAGTCCTCCTTTAGAACCGCGCCTCGACACCCACGACCGCCGAGCGGCCGGGGGAGACGAAGCTGAACACCTGTTCGTAAGTCTCGCCGAGCAGATTCTCGGCGCGCGCGAAGGCGCTGATACTGTCGGTCAGCTTCACCCGCGCGTTGAGATTGACGAGGGTGTAATCATCCAGCTGGACGCGCACCGGACGGAAGGTGGGATCGGTGAAGGCCACGTCAGGCGTCGCGCCATTGTGGCGCACCACCAGCGTGGCCGAGGCGGCATCATCCGGCGCGGCCCAGGTCAGCGCCGCGCTGGCGATGTGCTTGGGGCGGCGAACTTCGCGAACGCCGTTTTCCTCGGCATTGAGGTAGCTGTAGGCCGCATCGAGGCTCCACTGTTCAGACAGTGTGGCACCGAGCGAGACCTCGACCCCGCGCTGCTTGCTCACCGTGGTGCGGTTCGCGGGCGTGGCGATGAAGGTGGGGGCTGGGAAGGTGGTGAAGATCTCGCCCTTCAGCTCGCTGTCGAAGTAGGTCACCGCGACGCGCGCGGCATCACCGATCTGCTGGTCGAGCCCGACCTCCCACCCGGTCGACTTCTCGGGGCGCAGCGCGGCATTGCCGATGAAGCGTCCGTTGACGAAGCCGTAAAGCTCGAAGAAGCCGGGGTTCTTTACGCCCGATCCCGCTGCGGCGCGCAACCGGGTGGTGTCGGTGACGCGGTAGCCTGCACCGACACGGAAGGTGGTCGCATCGCGGAAGGTATCGTTGATGTCATGCCGCAGCGCCGCCGACAGGTCGAAGGCCTCGCCCGCGTAACGATATTCGCCAACGAAGCCGACCTGCTCGATCTCGCGCCGATCGGTGAACCCGCCGCTGGCGGCAAGCGTGTTGCGGAAGCCCTCCTGCTCGTAATCGGCGGCGAAGGTGAGGTTGTGTTCGTCCGCGATCTTGAAGGCGCTGACATACGACGCTTTGACCCGGTCGCCCGCGCTCCCGAAGGATGGCCCGAAGGCGTCGAAGCTGTCGCGGGTGACATCGGCGATCTGGGCCGACAGGTCATGCGTCCACCGCCCGTCCAGCGTGTCGAGCTTCGCGCCGACGAGGGCGTAGATCGCCTCGTTGGTGAAGCGCGTGCCGGGGCTGTCGATGGTGAAGCCGAAGGTCGGGCTGGCGGCGTTGAAGTCGCTGTCGTTGAACAGGCCCTCGGTGCGGATGAAGCGGGCAGCGGTGCGTAGCTGCAAGCCCTCGGTCAAATCCACCGCGCCCTTGCCCGAGAGCGTGTAACTGTCGCGCCCGATGTCGCGGGTACCGCCTCTCGCATTAGGCTGACCGTCAGTGCTGACCACGACGGCGGAGAGCGCCGCGTCCCAGCTATCGCCTGCCGCGCCGTAGCGGACTGCGCCGTTGGCCGTGCCTTGGGTGCCGCCCTCAAGCCGCGCCGCAAAGCCCGGTCGGGCACGCCCGCTGGCGCTTTGGTAAGAGACCACCCCGCCCATCGCGTCCGGCCCATACAGCGCCGATTGCGGCCCGCGCAGCACTTCGACCCGCGCGCCGATGTCGGCCTGCAAGGTGCCGATATCGAACTCGCCAGCAAACGGATCGGAGACTTCGATCCCGTCAACCAGCACCAGCACGTGATTGCCCTCGCTGCCGCGTAGGCGGATCTGGGTCTGCCCAGCAACGCCTGCGACCGCCACGCCGGGGACATCGCGCAGGATGTCGGCGATGTCGCGGGTCTGGCGGGCTTCTATCTCTTCAGCGGTGATGACCAGCGCCGAGCCGGTGTAGTCCCGCAGCAGGGTGGTGCCCGTTCTGTCAGCGCTGACGAGAATAGGAGCGGGCGGCGCCATGGGATAGACTTCGCTCCCATCGTTCTCATCGACCTGATTCTGCGCCGCCACCGGCACGCACCACACCAGCGCCGCCCCGGCGACGCTGCTCAACAATATCAAATTTTTCACGGATTTCTCCCGTCGTCAGCAACATGGAGGCCGCAAGGGAACCTTCCCTCACAGCCCAGCGATGTCGCCCACAACGAAAGTTTTCCGCGCCTGACCAATCCCTGAGTCAAGCAAAGAGCGACACGCCCCGGTCGGTCTCCTGGCTCACGGATCAACGCATGTGGTGCTCACCTTCCCAGAGCGTTGCCGCCCCAGTGGCTGCCCTTTTCAGGGCGCACACCGCATACTCACCGCTTACAGTTGCAGGGACAGCTGCGGAATCAAACCGCATTCCCGTTACCTTGGCGCGGCCGGGCTTTAGGCGCTCGCCTCCGCGAGCGCAATATGCGGGTTTTTGTTTTGGCCCTCAGGCGCCGGGCGGCGGACGTCCGTCCGCCTTGGCTTCCGCCGCATAAGCGGCGGCGCGCGGTCGCGCTTGCGGCGCTGCGCGCCGATACATCGCCAATCATTTGGTATGGAGTTCGGCCCAACGGGCCGCAAGGCCGACCGGCCGCCGCGCCTTACGGCGCGAAAGCCAAGCGGGCCGGACGGCACGCGCCCGGCGCTTGAGGGCGAAAACAAGGACTCCAGTTTTAAGGCTACGCCTGAAAACTGGTGGAGCCGAGCGGGATCGAACCGCTGACCTCGTCATTGCGAACGACGCGCTCTCCCAACTGAGCTACGGCCCCGTGCCAGGTTTTCGCGCCCGCCGCATTCCCTTGCCGGGGGCGGGCGAGCGGGCGCATTAGCTTGAAGCGCAGGGGCTTGCAACGGCGATTTTGCGCCGCAACCCGCCATCACGCCCGCCCTTCGCACCTCGTGCTTACTGGCCCGTCTTGGAGCTCGGCTTGGCTGCGGGCATAGGTGTGATCGGCTGCACCACGGGCTGCGCGGTGACGCCTTCCTTGACCGGGATGACCGGCACCGGAACACCTGTCCCGGGCTCGGTCGGGGCCTGCGCCGCACCCATCGGAGCCGCCTCGATCACACCCGCGCGGGCCTGCTGCACGGCCACCCAGCCGGGCTGCGACGCGCCGTACATCACGCCCCACTTGGCGTCCCACTCGGTCGAGGCCTGCTGGTAGACCTCAAACTCGGCGAAGAACTGGTCGAAGGGCACCATCAGCCCGTCGAAATTGGCGCGGCTGAAGGCCAGCGGGTCGGTCGGCGGCGCGACCAGCGCGCGGTTCGCCATGTCGAGCGCGGCGCGGCAGAACCCGGCGCGCGCCGCAGGTTCGGCGAAGAAGTTGTAGACCTGCGTGGTATAGCCGTCGCGCGCGATCATCGCGTCGCGCTTCACCTTAAAGCGGCTGGTGTAGCTCTTCTCGATCCGGTCGTTGATCGCCTTCAGCGGCTTCACGTTCTTGGTCAGAAAGGCGCGGTAGCCCTGCAGGATCGGATCATACTCGGGCGTGAGGCAATTGAGCGCCGCCACGTTCCATGCCGAACGCAGGTTCCAGACCAACTGATCGTCGGGTATGTTGCTGTTGACCGTGATGCGCTTCCCGTCGGGGCCGCGCGTCGGCATCGTCATGACGTAATGCGCGCCGCCCGGCGGGAGCGGGCGATAGGGCACCGGTTCGAACACCTCCTGCACCGGCGGCGGCGGCGGCGGCGGGGGAGGCGGCGGCGCCTTGGCGGCACAACCGGCGAGCAACGCAGCACCGCCCAACGCGGTGATCGCAAGGCCGAAGGGCGTGCGGGTAAGAGGCGTATAGGGGGCCGCGCTCATGAGGGGGTAATCTCCTGCTTCGTTCTGTGACGCTTCCGGGGGGGCAACGATGCGCGACCCCGGCTTGCTCCAGCATGAAGCGCCGCGATAGCCGCGCCAGCTAACAAAGCAAATGCCCGGAAGCCTTTAGGGGCCTCCGGGCATTCGACATTTCAACACTCTTGCGCCGGGCCGTTAAGCCCGTCAGCGTTTGCTCGCGCCGCTTACTCGCGCCAATTACTCGCGATTGCCGAGGAAGCTGAGCAGGAACTGGAACATGTTGATGAAGTCCAGATAGAGGCTCAGCGCGCCCATGATCACGGCCTTGCCGGCAAACTCGGTGCCGCGCAGATACTCGTACTCGTTCTTCAGACGCTGCGTGTCGTAGGCGGTGAGGCCCGCAAAGATCAGCACGCCGATCAAGCTGATCGCGTAGTGGAACGCAGGCGACTGCAGGAACATGTTGATGACCATCGCCACGATCAGGCCGATCACGCCCATAATGAGGAAGCTGCCGATGCCCGACAGGTTCTTCTTGGTGGTGTAGCCGTACAGCGACAGGCCGGCAAAGGCCGCCGCAGTGGCGAAGAAGGTCGTCGCGATCGAGCCCCCGGTGTAAACCAGGAACACCGACGAGAGCGACAGGCCCATCAGCGCCGCAAAGCCCCAGAACATCAGCTGGAGCGTGGCGGCGGAGAAGCGGTTGGCGCCAAAACTCATCGCGAACACGATCGCCATCGGCGAAAGAGCAACGATCCAGCGCAGTATGCCGCCGGTGAAGATCGTCTCGGCCACACCGCTGGTGAACGCCAGAAGCGCCACAATGCCGGTCAGCATGATGCCCGAGGTCATGTAGTTGTAGATCGAGAGCATGTGCGAACGCAGGCCCTCGTCATAGCTTGCACGGCCAGCGACATCGCCTCCGGCGCGGGGCACGGAGCCAAAGCGCTGCGCGTTGCGCGAGGGGTCATTCCAGTCAGCCATTGCGAAACCCTTAGCCTTTCCATGTGGGAGCGCGGAAACGTCCGTGCTCTCCAGACGTGCCAATATCGGAGTTTCGGCAACGCTTTTCAAGTAAAACCGGATTGCAAAGCGCGCAATCCATTCAGCTTAATGTCCGTTAATATTAAACTGTGCGCGAGAGCGCCGCTCCCTTGTCGCGGGTAGCACGTAGGGTTTCGGTGAGCAGCCGCCGCAGCACCGCACCATCGTCGAGCACGTTCAGCCCCTCGCGGGTCATGCCGCCCGGGCTCGCCACGCGGTCGGCCAGGCTTGCGGGGCCAACATCGGACGCAGCCGCGAGCGCCGCAGCACCCTCGACCGTAGCGAGCGCGAGGGCATCGGCGGTCGCTTGGTCCAGCCCGAGGTCGATGGCCGCGCCCGCAAGCGCGTCGATGAAGCGGTAGACGAAGCCCGGCCCCGATCCGGCGAGCGCGGTGACGAGATCGAACTGCGTCTCGTCATCAAGCCACACGGCGCTGCCCAGCACATCGAACAGAGTGAACAGCGCCTCGCGGGCGGGCGCGTCAAGGCCCCGCTCGGCGAGAATAACGGGCGACTTGCCGATCCGCGCGGCAAGGTTGGGCATCACGCGCACATGCGCCCGCGCCGCCGGAAAGGCCGCGCCGAGCTGATCGAGCGTGATCCCGGCGAGCAGCGAGCAGACGGCTACGCCTTCGCCCGCGAGGTTCTGCAAGCCCGGCCCCAGCGTCCCAAGCTGCTGCGGCTTGAACCCGAGCAGCACGGCGTCATGCCCCGCCGCTGCGGCTTCCTCGGCGCTGCGGTAAAGCGTCACGCCTTCGGGCGCGTCGGGCAATGCGGGATCGAGCACGGAAAAGCGCGCCGGGTCCTCGTCCGCCGCAAGCCATCCGGCGAGCATCGCCCCGCCCATGTTGCCGCAGCCGATGATAAGGAGGTGGTTGATCACGTCAGTGGCTCTCAGGCCTCGCCCGCCGCGTCGACCATCGCCGCTTCGAGCGCCTCGCGCGGGGTCTTGCCGCCCCACAGCACGAACTGGAACGCGGGGTAGAAGCGGTCGCATTCGTCGATTGCGCTTTCGACCAGCGCCTGCGCCATGTCGAGGCTCAGCCGCCCGTGATCGCCCAGCAACGCGCCGTGGCGGTAAAGCAGCACGTCGCCGTTGGACCAGATGTCGAAGTGCCCGAGCCACATCTGCTCGTTGACGAGGCACAGCAGCTCATAGGCCGCCGCGCGCTTGTCTTCGGTGACGCGGATATCGGGCAGGCACAGGAACTGCAGCACGCTGTCTTCCGCCCGCCAGATCGCGCGCAGCTGGTAATTGGCCCAGCTGCCCTGGACCTCGCCGGTCATCTCGTCGTCGGAGACCATCTCGCACGGCCATCCACGCGCCGCGAACAGGCTGGCGAGCATGTCGACGGGTGCGGCGTCGTCCTCGGCGGTGTAGTCCATGTCAGCTGCTCTCATGGCCGGGCTTTCGCGTTAGCAGGAATTTGGGGGTTTGGGGTCAGGGGAACCATCGCGGGCAGGATTGGACGCGAAGCGGTGCGCTTGGCAATCACATGGGCTGGAGCGGCTGGGGAGAATTGGACAGAGTTGTGCAAAGCCTGTGCACAGAAACTGGAAACACCGCGAGCCGTCTTACTTAAGTGATTGAACCACTTCACCTTCATCGCTGACGAACAGGAAGCTGTCGAGGTCCTTGCCCTTGAGCGTGCGGACCAGCGCCTGCGCTTTGTCGCGATTGTCGAGGGGGCCGACCAGCAAGCGGTTCGTCTCGCCCCAGCGCGCGGTGAAGGGCTTGAGCTTGACGAGCGGCGCGCCGCCTTCCCTGGCAATGCGCCTCCAGTCGAAGGCGAGTGCGGGGATCTTCTTGCCGGTGGCGACCTGCACCCAGATGCGACTCGGATGGAGCGGCTTGGGCGGCTCCTTCTTCTTGGGCTTCTCGGTAGGCTTGGCAGCGGGCTTCGCTGTCTCCGGAGCGAGCGCGGGCTGCACGGCGGCCTCGCGGCGCACCTCGATTCGCGAGATGTCGACCGCTTCGGCGCCCGCCCGGGCATCGGGCAGCGGCGCGCCGAGATCGGCGAAGGCATCGGCGACGCGCTGCTGAGGCGGAGCCGCCGAAACGGTGACCGGCGTAACGGTCGCCACTCGGTTCGGGGTAACTGCCTTGCCCTTTGCGGGGGCGGGCGCTCCAGTCGGAGATCCGAGCGGCGCGCCAGACGGCGCCAAGCGGCTGTCGGCACGCTCCTCGGCTGCAAAGCGCGCGAGGCGCGGATCATCGCGGCCGATATCGGCAGCGCGCGGGAATATCCCGAGATTGGCCGCCGCCGCCTGCTGCGGCTTGGTGAGGCGCGGCATGTAGCCGAGATAAGGCACCAGCCGGGTGGCGAGATCGCGCGGCATGACCTGCTCGACGATCGCGGTCGCACGGTCTGCGTCGCCTAGGATCGCAAGCCCGAAGGCGCGCGCGCGCTGGGCTGCCATGTCGCGCCTGTCGAGCAGCGGGCGCAGTGTCTCCTCAAAGCGCGCACGGTTGCCGGTGATCGCGTAGCTGATCGCCAGCCGCCGCCGCGCTTCGTCATTGGCGGGATCGAGCTGTAGCGCGCGCGCATAGCCTTCCTGTGCGGCGATAGGCTCGCCCACGAGGTCGAGCGTCAGTGCGCGGTCGGTTATTATCGCCTGCTCAGGGAAGCCCGCGGCGAGCGCGCGGTCGAACTGCACCAGCGCTTCCCCCGCCCGGCCCGAACGCAGGTAGACCGCGCCGAGCCCTTGGGCAGCAGCGGGGTTGCCCGGATCGACTTCGGCGGCGCGGCCGAAAAACCCGATCGCCGCTTCAAGATCATCGACACCAAGCGCGGCCTGCCCCGCCTCGATCAGCGTATCCCGGTCGCGCGGTTCCTTGGCAAGCGCCAGCAGCGCGCGGTTGAGGCGCTGGACTTCGGGAGAGGGGAGAGCCTGCACCACAGGCTGCGCGAAGCTATCTTGCGCGGCCAAACTCTGACCTGGGCCCGCCGGGAGCAGGGCGAAGGCCAGCGCAAGGGCACTAGCTCCGGGAAGGCGCGACACCATTGCTTGTGCTCTATCCTGCCCCGCGCCGTCCGCCATTGGCTTTGGCGCACGGCGCGACCAAACGGGCCGCGTGCGCGCCGGACGGCTGCGGAGAGCGACCGTTACTGGTTGTTCTGCCGGCCGAGGAAGCGCGGAATGCTGAGCGCCGGGCTATCATCGCCGTCATCGTCGTCATCTTCGTCGCGCGCGGTGCTG
>JANNWO010000198.1:0-3505 GCA_031408395.1 Sphingomonadales bacterium
GGCGCGCTTCGGCGGCATCGGCGGCGGTGCCCGCGATGGTGATGTCGGGCTCGCGCTCGAGCCGGTGCTGAAGCAGCGCCCGCATCAGCGGGCTGTCGTCGACGATCAGGACCCGGATGCTCATGCCGCGTCGCTCCGGCGGTAGATGGTTGGCCCGACCGGCTCGAGCAACGCCGTCGCCGGGCCGCTGACCCGCTCGGAATGACCAATGTAGAGGTATCCGCCCGGCACTAGCTGGCGTGCGAAGCGCTCGACCAGCCGTTCCTTGGTGGGGGCATCGAAATAGATCATGACATTGCGGCAGAAGATCACATCGAAGGGACTCCGCATCGGCCACTCCCCCATCAGGTTGAGCACCCGGAAGCGCACCATCGCCTGCATCGCCGGGTCGATTGCGAGGCGCGGCTCGCCCGCGTCAGTGACCGGCGTGCACCAGGTGCGGCGCAGGGCTTCCGGCAGCGCGTCGAGCGCGCCCAGCGGATAGGTCGCCGCCCGCGCGCCGGCGAGCGCGTTGACGGAAATGTCGCTGGCGAGCGCCACGAACTTGCTGCGCGCGATCCGCATTCCCGCGCCGCGCTCGGAGCCGAGCAGCACCGTCAGCAGCGTCCAGATCTCCTCGCCGGTCGAACAGCCTGCCGACCAAATCCTGACCGGAGCGCCGGAAAGCGCGTGGGCTACCATGCCGGGACGCACCACGCTCTCGAAATGGTCAAAGTGATGCGGTTCGCGGTGGAAATAGGTGTGGTTGGTGGTGAGCGCGGCGACCACTTCGGTGAAGGTGGTGGGATCGTTCGCCAGCGTGTCGAGGAAGGCGCCGAAGTTAGTCAGCCTGCTGCGCCGCACCAGCGGGGCGAGGCGCGAATAGGCGAGCATCCGCTTGCGCTCGGAGAGCACGATGCCCGTCTCGGCGTGGATCAGGTCGGCGATGCGGTGGAAGTCCGCCTCACTGTAGATAGCGGGGCTTACGCCGGGCACCATGCTGCCGGATACCGCCTCGGCGGATGCGCTGGCCATGATCAGGCAGCAGCCGCCATCACCGGTCCGCTCTGCGTACGCGCGGCGGAACTTGCGATGAAATCGACGTCGACGATCAGCGCGACCTGGCCGTTGCCGAGGATCGTTGCCCCGGCCACGCTATCGATCTGGCGATAGTGGGCGTCCAGCGCCTTGATCACGAATTGCCGCTGGTCGGTGATGGTGTCGACCAGCAACGCGGCGCGGCCGTGGCCCTCGGTCTCGACCAGCACCAGCACTCCTTCGCAGGGATTGGTGGTCGCCTCGTGGGATCCGGTCAGCAGGCCGAGCGGGATAATCGGCACAAAGCTGCCGCGCGCGTTGAGCACCTGCGCAGACGTGCCCATGCCTTTGACGTCGGCAGGGGTGGGGCGGAGGCTCTCGATCACATGGGTGAGCGGGATCACCAGCGATTGGTCGCCGACCTGCACGATCATTCCGTCCGAGATCGCCAGTGTCAGCGGCAGGGCGAGTGAGAAGGACGTACCCTTGCCCGGCGTGCTCTCGATGGTGATGCGCCCGCCCAGCTCCTTCACGTTCTGCTTGACCACATCCATCCCGACGCCGCGCCCCGAAATGTTCGAGACCTGTGCGGCGGTTGAGAAGCCGGGGGCGAAGATCAGCTGGTTAATGTCGTCGTCCGAAAGTTGTGCTTCGGGCGCGACCAGGCCGTTGGCGATCGCCTTGGCGAGCACCCGCTCACGGTCGATCCCGCGCCCGTCGTCGGCGATGCGGATGATGATGCGTCCGGCCTTCTGCTCGGCTGACAGCGTGAGCGTGCCTTCGGGGTCCTTGCCAGCGGCGCGGCGTTCCTCGGGCGGCTCGATCCCATGGTCGACGGCGTTGCGGATGAGGTGCGTCATCGGCTCGCTCAGGCGCTCGATCACGGTCTTGTCGAGCTCGGTCATTTCGCCCGCGACTTCGAGCTTCACGTGCTTGCCAGTGCTGCTGCCGAGCTCGCGCAGCAAACGCGGGACGCGTCCGAACACCGAGCTGATGGGCTGAGCGCGGAAGGCCATCGCGTGTTCCTGGATGTCGCGCACCAGCGTCTCGATCAGCGCGAGCTCCTCGATATGGGCGAGGTTTTCGTTGGTGAGCCGCTGAGCGAGCATCGCCTGCGCGATCACCAACTCGCCCACGCCGTCGATCAGCATGTCGAGCTTGCGCAAATCGATACGAACTGACTGGTTGGCGGGCGCCGTGGATGCCGCAACAGCTGCGGCGACGGGGGCGGGAACGGTGGTTTCGGCGCCCGGTAGGCCGCTCGCTCGCGCGATGGGGGCAGGCGCGGCCTCAGCGCGGGGTGCAGCGGGGGCAGCAACGCATGCGTGCGGCATGGTGCCTTCGGGGCCATAGGCGAGCGCGACCTCCTCGCCGACGAAGTCGAAGATTTCCGCGACGCTCTCGCGCCCAACATGGCCGGGCATGCGGAAGGTCCAGCCGAGATAGCCCTGCTCGACCAACAGCCGCTCGAAGGTCGGGACCACGGCGACGTCGCACAGCTCGCAGGTGCCGCCGAGGTCGGTGAGCTCACGCAGCCACAGCAACGGCTCGCTGCCCTTGGTCATCGCGCCGGCGTGTGGACGGATGTGGACGAGCCAACTGACGGGATCATCGGCAACGGTGTCGGGAATCGGACGGACTGGCGCGGGCGCGGCGAGTTCATTGAGCAGCGCGTCGAGATCGTCGAAGGCTGGCGAAGCGCTCGGTGGAGGCGGAGGCGGCGCAACCGCAGCGCCCGCGTTACCGGCCTGTGCGGCCTCGAGCTTCGTGAGAAGGTCGGCATCGTCGGGCGGTGTCCCGCCGCCGCGCGCCGCCTCGACATGGTCGCGCAGGCAGTCGAGCGCGAGCAGCAGCAGGTCCACCAGCACCGGCTCGACCGGCACCTTGCCCTCGCGCACATCGGCGAGCAGGGTCTCGAAGCCATGGGTGAAGGCTTGCAAGGGCAGGTAACCAAAAGCACCCGCGCCGCCCTTGATTGAATGCACCCCGCGGAAGATCGCGTTGATGGTTTCCCCGTCGTGGATTCCTTCACGGCAGGCGGCCAGGCCAGTCTCTGTGGCTTCGAGGGCTTCCTCGCATTCTACAAAGAAGATCTGCTGGATGTCGTCTTCGGTCATACCGCGGCGCCTTCCATGATGATGTGGCCGAGACCGGTCAGTTCGAGCGCCGCGGTGAACGCCGGGCTGGGCTGGTGGACCGCAATACCGCTCTCGGTTTTTGTAGCGGAAACAAGCATTTGCAGCATCGCCTGGCCGATCTTCTCGACCCGCGAGGCATCAATGCCGAGCGGCGTGACACCGAGCGATTCCGCCATTTCCTGGTAGAGCGCGGCGGCGGCGCTGCGGTCACAGACGGTGGGAAGGGCGATCATCTGGGCCACCTCATGGCGTTTTTCGGGGTTTTACGGGGGGTCTGGACGGGGTCTGGGCGGGGTCGAAGGGGGGTCTAAACAGGTCTAGAGGGGGTCTAGATGGGGTCTGGGGGGGCC
>JANNWO010000199.1:0-12162 GCA_031408395.1 Sphingomonadales bacterium
ATCGGCATCCCAGAAGGACCGCACCATCGTCGCCAGCTGGTAGAAGTTCTGCGAGCGGACATTGATCTTGAAGAGGATCGGCAGCTTGGCGAGGCGGCGGGTGACGAAGTTCTGGCTCGTCCCCGCGCCCTGCCGCACCCCTTCGAATTCGAAACTGGTGACGATCTCGCCGTCAAGCTCACCGCCCAGCCCGACGCGCATCTGCCGGTAATCGAGCGAGCGCAGCGCCGAGAAGGCGTAGTTGCCCATCGTCCCGAGGTTCTCGTACGAAAGCTCGCCGATATAGGCGATGTTGCCGCCGCCGGCGCGTGCGATCAGCACCCCGCCTTCGATCCGCCCGCGCCCGTTCGCGTCAAAGGTGATCGGCACGGTGCCATCGAAGATGCCGGTGGCGCTGAGATTGGTGAGCTCCATCTCGGCCACGAACTTGGCCGCGTCGAGCCCGATGATCTCGAACACATAGCGGCGTTCCTCCGCTGCGCCGAAGTCCATTACCAGCGGGCGCATCACCAGCGAGCCGCCCATGAACGGGAAGCGTGCGTCCTTCAGGCTGAGGCGGGTGCCGTCTGTCACATCGAATCGCACCATGCCCGCCAGCACCTCGACCCCGGGGTTGATCGCGGCGATCGTCACGGTCTGGTCGGGGGCGGTGGTGAGGTTGAGGAGATCGGTGAAGGTAACGCGCCCCGCCATCCCGCGCACCGGGCCGAAAGCGGCGGCGAAGTCGAAGCCGTCCGAGCCGAAGGTGCCGCCGCTGGTGACGGTCTCGCCCTTCCAGTCGACGCGGCCTTCCCCGGTGATCGTGCCCTTGGCGAGCGCAATCACGCCCTTGGCGAGCGGGGTGAGATCATCAGGCTGGAGCGCCTTGTCGAAGACGAGACCGGGGACGGTGAGATTTGCCCTGCCCGCCGCGGTGTCCAGATCGTGCGTGATCGCGACAGTGACGATGCCCTTCCCTGATCCGGGATGACGCAGCAGCGCGTCGGCGGTGATGCGGTTGTCGGCGAAGGTCAGGCTCGCGCCTTGCGCGGTGAGCGGAACGAAACGCGCCGCCGCGCCGCCTGCGGGGCGGTCTGAGAGTGTGAAGGCGCCCTCGCCAATCTTGAGCTTGCCATCGGCGAAGGCCCAGCGCCCGGTGATCGCGTCGAGGTCGAGCGGCACGGGAGCGAGCCGCGCGGTTCCACCTGCGAAGTTGCCGCCGGGGGTGCCGCTGAGGCTCCCGGTCAGGCTGGCGGCGGCAAGGCGCACCTCGCTGTTGCCGGTGCCGATGCGGGCGGCGAGGTTTTCCACCGCGAAGGGCTGCGGGTAACGCAGGATAACCGCGCTGGCGGAAAGAGTGGCTGGGCTCTCGCCAATCTTTCCGGCGAGTTCCAGCGCCCCGGTGCGCGCAGCGAGGGTCAGCGCATCGCGGTAGGCGAGGATCGGGGCTTTGCCATCGGGACACAGAGTAAGCGTTTGTTGCCCGAGCGTGAGGCCCGAGAGCTTGAGGCTCGCAAACTTCACCGGGGTGCAGCGCGTGCCCATCGCAAGCCCGCGCGCAGGCGACCACGTGCCCTCCAGCGGCAGAGTGAGATCGCGCAACGCGCCGCCCGGCAGGTCGCCGCCTGCGGTCATCAGCCCCTCGAAAGCAAAGGCTCCGCTCGCCGTGCCGGTGAGGGCCAGGCGCGGGATGGCCAAGCGGTTTGGCCCTGCGGCATATTCAGCCATCGCCATCCGCAAGGTCCAGCCGCCGTCCTTGGCTTGCGCGATCCGGCCGTTGAGGCTGGGCAGGCCCTCGCCGCCTGCCAGGATGTTGCCATTGAGGCCCTGGAGGCCCTGAGCGCCGATACTCGCCCCCGCCCGCGAGAGCGCCAGCACCCGCGTGCCGCTGCGGCTGGCAAGGCTCGCCTCGGGGATGGAGAGCGTTGCGGCGCTACCCTTGTGGCGGATGCTCGCGTCGGCCCTGAAGCTCGCGCCGTCCAGCGCGCGGCCAAGGCTGGTGCGCGCCTTGGCGAGCAGCGGGGCAAGCAAGGTGCCTTGCAGCCCGCGCTCGGCCGAAGCGAGGCTGGCGGTGAGGCCGGGCGCGGGCGTGAGGCCGGCGCCGCGCAGGGTACCTTCCCACTGCCCGCTCGACCCGTTCGCCGCCCCGCGCCAACTCCCCTCGGCAGCGAGCCGCGTAAGCCGGGCTTGCGGGCTTGTCACGCCGGTGAGGGCGAGGTCATGCCCCACCGCAAGGCGTCCGTCCGACCAGTTGATCCGCGCCGTGCCGTTCAGCCCTGCCCCGGTGATGTCGGCCAGCGATACGCCGCCGCCTTCGATCCGCAGATCGCCCTCGGCAGCGGCAAAGTCGCGCTTCATGCTCACCCGCGCGCCGATATCCGCCCGCGCCAGCCGTGCGTTTCCGCAGGCGAGATCGCCAAGCCTCAGCGGGCCATCGAGCGTCGGCGCGCGGTCTTTGGTGGTGAGCTTGCCGTAAAGCGTCGCGCTGCCCGCCCGGCAGCCCTTGACTCCGATCCCCGGCGCAGTCGCGGCGAGGTTTCCGGCAAAGCCGTCGTCGAGCCGCCCTGCACCTTCCAGCTTCACGCCGACCCGGCCGTAGTCGCTCACGATCAGCGCCCGCGCATCGCTCAGCGCCACGTCGATCGCGGGGAGTACCGGCGGCGCCTTGCTGTCGGTGAAGATCAGCGGATCAAGCGCGCCGAGGCTGAGTTTCCCGGCGCGGTAGCTTGCGAACAATCGCGCGCCCTCTATCCGCACGCGGCGCACCTCCGGCCCGCTCCAGCCGACCCCGAGGTCGATCACCATGCGCCGGGCGGTAAGGTCGGGCCGCGCGGGATCGCCGACCACGAGGTTTTCGATCACCTGCCGGTCGGGCGTAAGGCTGACGATGTCATAGGTCGCGGGCACGCGGCGCTCGGCGAGGTAGCCGTCGATTACATCCTGAGCGATTCGCTCGCGGCTCATCCAGGCCACGCTGCCGCCAACTAGGGCCGCTGCCGCCAGCCCGAGCACGATGCGGAAGCGCCAACGCCTAAGCGCGCTGGTGCCTTCCGGCCTTTCATTGTGCTGCGCGTCCGCCACCGGCATGGTCTCCAACCCTTGCGCGCATCATCGCCTGAAGGCAATGAGGCAAGCGGGAACAACGCTTTCCCGGGGGTCGCATTGCCGGAAGCTGAAGACAGTTTCGATTTCGCCGATGAACCGGTGCCAGACTTCGATGCCGGAAAGGCCGCGGGGGATGGGCACCGCGCGCGCCTGCGCCACCGGTTGCTGACCGGCGGGGCAGAGGCGCTGGCCGATTACGAGGTGCTCGAATATCTCCTGTTCGCCGCGATCCCGCGCGGCAACACCAAACCGCTCGCCAAGGCGCTGCTCGCGCAGTTCGGGAGCCTTGCAGGCGTGCTAAACGCCGATCCCAAGGCGCTCCAGCGGGTCAAAGGCGTGGGCGAGAACAGCGCCGCCGCTCTGAAGTCCGTCGCCACCGCCGCGCGGCGCATGGCCCGCGGGGAGATCATCAACAAGCCGGTGCTCGGCAGCTGGCAGGCGCTGATCGACTATCTCACAACCGACATGGCGCATCTGACGGTCGAGCGTGTGCGGGTGCTCTATCTCGACACCAAGAACAGGCTGATCGAAGATCATCACGTGGGCGACGGATCAATCGACGAGGCCGCGATCCATCCACGCGAGGTAATCCGCCGGGCGATGGATGTGGGCGCCAGCGCGATGATCCTCGTCCACAACCACCCCTCGGGCAACCCCGAGCCATCCCGCGCCGACATCCAGATCACCCAGCGCATCGCCGAGGCCGGGCGGCACATGGGCGTGACAGTCCACGATCACGTGATCATTGGGCGCGAAGGGTACACGAGCCTGCGCGCCAAGGGCCTGATCTGATGAATCAAGGCCACGGTCCGGGGTCACCGGGCGCTGCGCATTACCGCCCGGAGATCGACGGGCTGCGCGCCCTCGCTGTGGGCGGCGTGGTGGCGCATCACACGGGATTGGGCGTGGTGCCCGGCGGGTTCACCGGGGTCGACGTGTTCTTCGTCATCTCGGGCTACCTCATCACCGGGATCATCGCTGCCGAGATGGCAGCGGGAAAGTTCAGCCAGTGGCGCTTTCTGGAACGGCGCATCCGCCGCATCGTCCCGGCTCTCGCCGCGATGCTGCTGGTGACTGGCGCGGCGGCATGGACAATCCTAACGCCCGAGAACTTCCGCCCCTTTGCGCAGAGCCTGACCGCCGCATCGCTGTTCGCCTCCAACCTGCTGTTCGTGCGCGAGACCGGATACTTCGATTCGGCCGAGGGCATGCAGCCCTTGCTCCACACCTGGACGCTGGGGGTGGAGGAGCAGTTCTACCTGATCTTCCCGCTGGTGCTGATCGCCTGCTTGCGCTGGCGGCGCGAAGCGATGCTGCCGGTGGTGGCGGTGCTGGGCGCGCTGAGCTTCGCGCTGGCACTAGTGCTGGCAGAAAGCTGGCCGCAGGGGGCGTTCTATCTGCTGCCAACGCGGTTCTGGGAGTTCGCGCTGGGCGCTGCCTGCGCGCTGATCCCCGCCCGTCCGCGCGCGCGCGACTGGTTGGCACTGGCAGGCCTCGGCCTGATCGTTGCAGGCTTCGGCCTGATCCGCCCCGAGACGCCCGCGCCGGGCGCGATGTTCCTTCTGCCGACGATCGGCACCGCGCTGGTGATCCTGTTCGCTGCGCCGGAGAATGCTGCGGGGCGCCTGCTCGCATGGCGACCCTTCGCGTGGCTGGGGCTGGTCAGCTTCGGCACCTATCTGTGGCATCAGCCGCTGTTGGTGCTGGCGCATTATGTGTGGTTCGGGCCGCTTCCCCTCCCCGCGGTGCTGGCGCTGGTGGCGGGCTCGGTGGCGCTGGGCGCTGCGTCCTACACCCTCGTCGAACAGCCGGTGCGGCAGAAGCGCCTGCTCGCCTCGCGCGGATCGTTGCTGCTGGTGTGCGCAGCCGCTTTGGCGCTGCCTGCGGCTGCGGGGGTCGCCGGGCACTTTCGCTGGCTGCTCCCTGCACCGGGCGCTGAGGCTGCGCAGCTGGACGCGCTGCGCCCCGCGCTCGAAGTATCGTCCGAGATCGGCCCTGACGCGAGCGCGGTTCCTTACGTGCTGTTCGGGGACAGCCACGCGGGCCAGTACCGCGCCGCGCTCGCCGCCCGGTACGGTGCGGGCGTGTTGCTCAACCACCCCTCCTGCCTTGCCGCGCCGGGCATCTCGAACAAGCTGCCGGACGCGGGCGATTACGCGACATGCCGCGCCTCGCCCGAGCGCCTCGTCACGCTCGCGCGGCAGTTTAATGTGCGCACCGTAATCTGGGCGCAGCTGTGGGAGCGCGAGATGTACGCGGACGGCTCGTCGACGCCGCTCAGCTTCGAGAAGGGCGTGCGCTTGCTAGAGGCAGGGATGCAAGCCGTCGCCGACCGCTTACCGGCGGGGACGCGGATCATCATTATGGGCAATGTGCCCACCGCCGGTGTCGCCGCGCCCCAGCTCGATGGCGGCTGGCTCAGGTGCCGCGCCTACATCAATGCAGTCTGCCCGACCTCCTATCCCGCAGAGCTTGCGCAGGGGATCGCCATCAACGCCCGGTTGCGGGCGTTGATGGCGCGCGATCCGCGCTTCGTTTATGTCGATGCCGCCGCGCCGCTGTGCCGCGCCGGGCAGTGCCTTATCATTCAGGACGGGACGCTCAATTATTGGGACCCGCACCACCTCACTTACGCCGGCGCGCGGCGGGTGGTGGCGACGGTGCCAAACTTGCCTTGAGGGTTCCCCTTCCCTAGGCGCTCGCGGAACACGCCATCCGGAGTCGAACATGGTCCCCCGCTATTCCCGCCCTGCCATGACCGCCCTGTGGGAGCCGGAAGCGAAGTATCGCATCTGGTTCGCAATCGAGGCGCACGCGACGCAGAAGCTCGCCGACATCGGCGTCGTGCCGCAGAGCGCGGCCAAAGCGCTGTGGGACTGGTGGGCGACGGAGCCGAAGATCGATGTCGAAGCGATCGACGCGATCGAGGCGGTGACCAAGCATGACGTGATCGCCTTCCTCGACTGGGTGGCACAGCAAGTTGGCGAGGAAGCGCGCTTCATGCACCAGGGCATGACCAGCTCCGACGTGCTCGACACCACGCTTTCGGTGCAGTTGGCGCGGGCAAGCGATCTGCTGCTTGCAGACCTCGATGCGCTGCTGGCGGCGATCAAGACCCGCGCCGAAGAGCACAAGTACACGCCGACCATCGGCCGCAGCCACGGAATTCATGCCGAGCCGGTGACCTTCGGCCTGAAGCTCGCGCAGGCCTATGCCGAATTCGCCCGCTGCCGCACGCGCCTTGTGGCCGCGCGCGCCGAAATCGCGACCTGCGCCATCTCGGGCGCGGTGGGGACCTTCGCGAACGTCGATCCGTCGGTGGAGGCCTACGTCGCTGACCAGCTCGGCCTTGAGATCGAACCCGTCTCCACGCAGGTCATCCCGCGCGACCGTCACGCGATGTACTTCGCCACCCTCGGCGTGATCGCCAGCTCGGTCGAGCGCCTCGCCACCGAAATCCGCCACCTGCAACGCACCGAGGTTCTGGAGGCGGAGGAGTATTTCTCCCCCGGCCAGAAGGGTTCATCGGCGATGCCGCACAAGCGTAACCCGATCCTCACCGAGAACCTCACCGGCCTTGCCCGCCTCGTCCGCTCTGCCGTCACGCCCGCGATGGAGAACGTCGCGCTGTGGCACGAGCGGGACATCTCGCATTCTTCGGTGGAGCGTTTCATTGGCCCGGACGCGACCATCACCCTCGACTTCGCGCTGGCACGGCTGACGGGCGTGATCGACAAGCTGCTGATCTACCCCGAGCGGATGGCGAAGAACATGAACCGCATGGGCGGCCTCATCCATTCGCAGCGGGTGCTGCTGGCGCTGACGCAGGCGGGTCTCAGCCGCGACGATTCCTACCGGCTGGTGCAGCGCAATGCGATGAAGGTGTGGGAGGCTGACGGCGCGCTCAATCTGCTCGACCTGCTCAAGGCCGACGCCGACGTCACCGCCCGGCTTTCAGGGGAGCAACTCGATCAGTTGTTCGACCTCGGCTACCACTTCAAGCATGTCGACACGATCTTCGCGCGGGTCTTCGTGTGACGGCGGGGCGGCTGGACTCACCGCGCAAATCGCTTAGGCTTGCCGCATTGAAGAGCCACCGGGAGAGACAGAGCTCGTGAAGATCCTTCGCACAATTGTCTGGGTTCTGGCGGCGGTCGGCTTCCTGATCTTTGCGGCCTACAACTGGCAGTCGGTCGAGCTGACCCTGTGGCAAAACCTCGTGCTTGAGACCAAGGTGCCGATGCTGGCGCTGCTCGCCTTCCTCGCGGGTTTTGTGCCGATGTGGGCGTTGCATCGCAGCGTGATCTGGGGTCTGCATCGCCGCATCCGCACGCTCGAAGGCTCGCTCAAGAACTCCTCGATGGCGCATCGGAAGGATGTCACCACCGCCGCCGGGGCCTCGGCGGAGGCTGACAGCCCTGTGGAAAAGTCCGGCAAAACAGCGGGAGAACCAGCCGACGTGTTCAGCCCTTCCGATACTGGCAGCGATAGGGGAGGCGGCGAGTGAGCAACCCGATCTACCTCGCGCTCGACATTCCCCATCTCGAGCCCGCCAAGGCGCTGGTCGAGAAGGTCAAGGCGCATATCGGCGGGGTCAAGCTTGGCCTCGAATTCTTCTGCACCCACGGCAGCCACGGGGTTCACGAGATTGCGCATCTGGGCCTGCCGATCTTCCTCGACTTGAAGTTCCACGACATCCCCAACACCGTCGCCGCTGCGTTGCAGGCGCTCCACGTCTATGAACCTGCGATCGTCACCGTTCATGCGAGCGGCGGGCGCGCGATGATGGAGGACGCGAAAGCCGCCGCCGCCAACGGCACCAAGGTGGTGGCAGTGACGATGCTCACCAGCCTCGATGCGAATGACCTGACCGCCACCGGCGTCTACGGCAGCGCCGAGACGCAGGTGATGCGGCTGGCGGAACTGGCGCACGCGGCGGGCCTCGACGGGATCGTTTGCTCGGGGCAAGAAGTCGGCATGGTCAGGAAGGCGTGGAAGGACGGCTACTTCGTCGTCCCCGGCCTGCGACCAGCTGGGGGCGGCACCGGCGACCAGAAGCGCGTCGTCACGCCGAGGCAGGCGCGCGACAATGGCGCAAGCGTGCTGGTGATAGGCCGCCCGATCAGCCGTGCGGAGGATCCGGTCGCGGCAGCGCGGGCGATTGAAGCAACGCTTTAGGATCACGGCTTTGGCAGACACGGCCACCCCAAACCTCCCTGCGCGCGACTTTGACGCGGCGGCAGCTTTCTACGCCAAGCTCGGCTTTGCGGAGGATTACCGCTCGGATGGGTGGATGATCCTGTCGCGCGGGGAAGTGATGCTCGAGTTCTTCCCCTATCCCGATCTCGATCCCTACCAGTCTTCGTTCAGCTGCTGCCTCAGGCTCGATGATCTGCCCGCGATGATGGCTCAGGTGCGGGCCGCCGATATCCCCAATGCGCGCGTCGGCAACCCGCGCTTTCATCCGCCGCAGGTCGAGGACAGCGGGCTGACCATCGCCTATCTGATCGACCCCGATGGCACGCTGCTGCGGCTGATCCAGAACGATTGACCGTGACCAACACGCTGACCATCACCACCGCCACCCTTGCGGACGGCCCTGCCCTCAAGTCGCTGCTCGAAGCCGCCTATCGCGGCGATTCGGCGCGTCAGGGTTGGAACCACGAGGCCGACATCCTCGACGACGAGCGGGTTGCGCCGGGAGAGATCGAGGCGATGCTGGCCGACCCGGCGGTGACGATCCTTACCGCCAGCGAGGGCGCGGACCTGATCGGCTGCGTTGCGGTGACGACCAAAGACCCTGCCCTTGGCTATCTCGGGATGCTGTGCGTTGCGCCCGCGCTGCAATCGCGGGGCCTCGGCCGCCAGCTGCTCGATGCGGCGGAGGATTATGCGCGCGGCCTTGGCATCGCGGCGATGGAGATGACTGTGATCGACAGCCGCGCGAGCCTCATCGCCTGGTACGAGCGGCGTGGCTATTCCTTCACCGGCGAAACCCGCCCCTTCCCCGTGCTGCGCGATCCGCCGGTGACCTTCGCGGTGCTGGAAAAGCAGCTCGGGGCCGCGTAACGGACGGGCCATGAACGGCACTCTCGTCAAGATCTGCGGCATTTCTACGCCCGAAACCCTCGCCGCCGCAGTCGGCAGCGGGGCAAGCCATGTCGGCTTTGTCCACTTCGCCAAGAGCCCGCGCCACCTTAGCCTTGCCGAGGCGACTACGCTGCGGCGCCAAGTCCCCCCTCATGTGAAGGCGGTGCTGCTGCTGGTGAACCCGTCGCGAGAGGTGCTCGCCGAGGCGATACGCACGGTCGCGCCCGACGTGGTGCAGTTCCATGGCAGCGAAACCCCCGACGCTCTCGCCCGCTTCCGCGCCGAGACGGGGATCGAGGCGTGGCGCGCGCTTGCAGTTAAGGACCCCTCCGACCTTGCCAAAGCCGCGCTCTTCCGGGGCGCCGCTGACCGCGTGCTTCTCGATGCGCCAGCCTCCTCGCTCCCCGGCGGCAATGGCACCGCGTTCGATTGGAGCCTGCTAGCCGGATGGCAGGCGCCGCTCGCCTGGGGCCTCGCCGGCGGCCTGAACCCTGCCAACGTCGCCGAGGCCATCCGTCTGACCCGCACACCGCTGGTCGACACTTCCTCGGGCGTCGAGCGCGGGCCCGGCATCAAGGACGTGGACAGAATCGCCGCCTTCTGCAAAGCCGCGCGGCTATGAACACGCACCTCAATTCCTTCCGCACTCAGCCCGACGACCGCGGCCATTTCGGCCAGTTCGGCGGGCGCTATGTCGCCGAAACGCTGATGCCGCTGGTGCTCGATCTCGAGCGTGAATACCGCAAGGCGCAGGCCGACCCGGCGTTCCAGGCCGAATTCGACGACCTGCTCGAGCATTACGTCGGCCGCCCCTCGCCGCTGTACTTCGCACCGCGCATTACGGAAGAACTCGGCGGCGCGCAGGTGTGGTTCAAGCGCGACGAGCTCAATCACACCGGCGCGCACAAGATCAACAATTGTATCGGCCAGATCCTGCTCGCGATCCGCATGGGCAAGACCCGCATCATTGCCGAGACTGGCGCGGGCCAGCACGGCGTCGCGACGGCGACGGTGTGCGCGCGCTTCGGCCTGCCTTGCGTGATCTACATGGGCGCCGAGGACGTCGCTCGGCAATCGCCCAACGTGTTCCGCATGAAGCTTTTGGGCGCCGAGGTGATCCCCGTCACCAGCGGCGGCGCAACGCTGAAGGACGCGATGAACGAGGGCCTGCGCGACTGGGTCGCGAACGTCCACGACACCTTCTACATCATCGGCACCGCGGCTGGCCCGCACCCCTACCCGGAGATGGTGCGCAACTTCCAGAGCGTCATCGGCACAGAAGCGCGCGCGCAGATGCTCGACCGCGTGGGCCGCCTGCCCGACCTGCTGGTCGCCTGCATCGGCGGCGGATCGAACGCGCTGGGGCTGTTCCACCCGTTCCTCGATGATGCATCGGTGAAGATGCTCGGCGTCGAAGCCGCAGGCCACGGCCTCGACGGTAACGAACACGCCGCGAGCCTTTTGGGCGGCACCCCCGGCGTGCTCCACGGCAACCGCACCTATCTGTTGCAGGACGAAGACGGCCAGATCACCGAAGGCCACTCGATCAGCGCGGGCCTCGATTACCCGGGCATCGGGCCGGAGCACGCGTGGCTGAAGGAAAGCGGCCGAGTGGAATACACCGCCGTCACCGACGAGGAGGCGCTGGAAGGCTTCCAGCTGCTCTGCCGCACCGAGGGGATTATTCCCGCGCTGGAGCCCGCGCATGCGATTGCGGCGGTGGCAAAGATCGCGCCGACGATGCCCAAGGACAGCATCATCCTGATGAATCTGTGCGGGCGCGGCGACAAGGACATCTTCACCGTGGCGGAGCGGCTGGGGGTCGAATTGTGAGGACGTTATTCCGCGATGCGATAACCGTCGCAATTTCGGTCATGCTAGGCATGATTGTCTATTCGCTACTGACTAGCCAGGCTATCGACTGGTCCCGCACCGCCTTCGTCGGCGGCTTCGTCGGCATAGCGCTTGCGCTGTTCAATCTTCGCAAGCAAGGCAAGCGCGACATTTCATGACCCGCCTCTCAACCACCTTCGCCGCCCCCCGCCCCTCGCTCGTCTGCTTCATCACCGCAGGCGATGGCGACACTGCGGCCAATCTCGATGCGCTGGTGGAAGCCGGAGCGGATGTGATCGAACTGGGCATGCCCTTCACCGATCCGATGGCCGATGGCCCCGCGATCCAGGCCGCCAATTTGCGCAGCTTGGGCGCGGGCACGACCACGGCCGATGTGCTGCGCTACGCCACCGAATTCCGCGCCCGTCACCCGCAAGTGCCGCTGGTGCTGATGGGCTATGCCAACCCGATGGTGCGTCGAGGCCCCGATTGGTTCGCCGCCGCCGCCGCCGCTGCTGGGGTCGACGGCGTTATCTGTGTCGACATTCCGCCGGAAGAGGATGACGCGCTCGGCCCGGCCTTGCGTGCAAAGGGCATCGCCCCGATCCGCCTCGCCACGCCGACGACCGATGCCGCGCGTCTGCCGCAGGTGCTCGCCGGGTCCGAAGGCTTCTTATACTACGTCTCGGTCGCCGGGATCACCGGCAAGCAGCAGGCCGTGCAGGCCAGCATCGAAGAAGCTGTGGCACGGCTCAAGCGGTCGACCGACCTCCCTGTCGCGGTCGGCTTCGGCGTGCGCACGCCCGAGCAAGCTGCTGCGATCGCCAAGGTCGCAGACGGCGTGGTTGTCGGTTCAGTTTTGGTGGAGATCTGCGGTGCATATGGCGCTGCGGCTCCGGCCAAGCTAAAGGAACTCACCTCCGCCCTCGCACAGGCGGTGCATACCGCAAGGCAGGAGCAAACCGCATGAACTGGTTCAACCGCGTCCGCAATTCGCTTGGTTTCTCCTCCGAACAGAAGGCCACCACGGAAAAGGATCTGTGGATCAAGTGCCCGTCCTGCCAGGAAATGCTGTTCGTGCAGGAGTACGAGGAGAAGCTTTCGGTCTGCCCGAAGTGTGACCATCACGGCCGCATCGGGGCCGATGCGCGGCTC
>JANNWO010000200.1:0-2767 GCA_031408395.1 Sphingomonadales bacterium
ATCGGTGAGGTGCTCGGCCGACGTAACCCGGTGCCCGATCGCGCCGTAGCTTTCCGCGTACTTCACGAAATCGGGGTTGCCATAGGTCAGGCCGAAATCGGCAAAGCCCATGTTGGCCTGCTTCCAGCGGATCATCCCGTAGGCATCATCGCGCAGGATTAGCACGGTGAAATTGAGGCCAAGGCGCACCGCGGTCTCCATCTCCTGGCTGTTCATCATGAACCCGCCGTCGCCGCAGATCGCCATAACCTTGCGGCCCGGATAAAGCATCGACGACATCATCGCGCTCGGCAGGCCTGCGCCCATCGTCGCCAGCGCATTGTCGAGCAGCACGGTGTTGGGCAGGTAGGCGGTGTAGCCGCGTGCGAACCAGATCTTGTAGACCCCGTTGTCGAGGCAGATGATCGCGTCTTCGGGCATCGCGCTGCGCACCTGCGCCACCAGATGCGGCGGGAAGATCGGGAAGCGCGTATCGGCGGCGAGCGGCGCGGTGTGGGCGACTTCGGCGGCGCGGTATTCCAGCGTCCGGCCAAAGTCCCACCGCCCTTGCGGGACGATGTCTTCCTTGATCTGGTAGATCGCGTTGGCGATGTCGCCGATAACTTCGATGTGCGGGAAGTAGACCGGATCGACCTCGGCGGTGCGGGTCGAGACGTGGATCACCGTGGGGCCGCCCGCCTGCATGAAGAACGGCGGCTTTTCGATCACGTCGTGACCGATGTTGACGATGCAATCCGCGTCCTGGATCGCGCGGTGGACGAAGTCTCCGGCAGACAGCGCCGCGCAGCCGAGGAACAGCGGGTGGCGCTCGTCGACCACGCCCTTGCCCATCTGGGTGGTCACAAAGGGAATGCCGGTCTTGTCGATCAGCTGGCGCAGCATCCGCCCGGTCATCTTGCGATTGGCGCCCGCGCCGATGACGAGTATCGGAGCCTTCGCGCCTTCGATCGCCAGCACCGCCTGACGCACCGCCTTTTCCTCGGCAATAGGGCGCCGGGCCAAGCTGGCGGGGATCGGCCGGCTGGTGGTGTGTTCCTCGGCGATATCCTCGGGGAACTCGAGGTGCACTGCGCCGGGCTTTTCCTCCTCGGCCAACCGAATCGCCTCTCGCACGCGGCTCGGGATGTTGTCGGCGCTGGCTAGTTGGTGGGCGTATTTGGTGATCGGCCCCATCATCGCCACCACGTCGAGGATCTGGAAGCGGCCCTGCTTGGATTTCTTGATCGGCTTCTGGCCGGTGATCGCCAGCGTGGGCATCCCGCCAAGCTGCGAATAGGCAACCGCGGTCACCATATTGGTCGCCCCCGGGCCCAATGTGGCGAGGAACACGCCGGTCTTGCCCGTATGCCGGCCATAGGTCGCGGCCATGAAGCCTGCGCCCTGTTCGTGGCGGGTGAGGATCAGCTTGATCTTGTCAGACTTCGACAGGCTTTCGAGAAAATCGAGGTTCTCCTCGCCCGGCACGCCGAAGATGTATTCGACGCCCTCGGCCTCTAGGCATTCGATGAAAAGGTCCGATGCCTTCTTGGTGTCGCTCATGCTCGCAATCCCCCCGGTCGCTGGCGCCGCGCTGCGTTGCAGTTAGCGCATGCTTGTGACAGCGCGGTGATGCGCGTTCACGGGCGAGGAGTCTTGCAGAAAAGCGCCAAGGCGCAAACGCTCGTGCGATTCAGTAGCCAAGGCGCGGGTCGAACACCGGGGCGACAGGCTCGCCCTTCAGGTACCTGCCCAGGTTTTCGAGGAAGCGGTCGGCGGAGCGCACGAACATCTTGTCCTGCGCCCGGCCCGACAGGTGCATCGAGATATGCGCATTGGGCAGCGACCACAGCGGGTGATCGGCAGGGAGCGGCTCGGGCGTGGTGACATCGAGGAAAGCGCCGCCGATGGCCTTCTTTTCGAGAGCCTCCACCAGCGCCGGCTGGTCGATCACGGAGCCGCGCGCGATGTTGACGATCACCGCGTCGGATTTCATCGCGGCGAGCTCTTCGGCGCCGATCATGCCCTCTGTCTCAGGCGTGGAGGGGACGGCAAGGATCACCCAGTCGAATTCGCCGAGGCGGCTGCGCCACGCGTCAGGGCCGAGCGTGTTCGGGCCGGGCGAGCGGCGCACCACGGTGACCTCGACATCGAAAGCGGTCAGGCGCGGTGCGATCAGCTTGCCGATCGCGCCGTAGCCGAGCAGCAGCGCCTTCGATCCCGCCAGCTCGCGCTTGCCGGGGCTGTCGAGCAGCCATTCGTGCCGGTCCTGCGCGCGCACCACCTCACGGTAGCCCTTGGCGATGCCCAGCATCCCCATCACCACATATTCGGCGATGGTGATCGCGTTGATCCCGGCCCCGTTGGTAACGGTGATCCCGCGCTCGGCCAGCACATCCATCGGTAGGAAATCGAGGCCGGCGTAGATCGAATTGAGCCATTTGAGGTCGGTAGCCGCCATCAGCGACTTCACCATGTCCTCCTTGCTGTTCGAATCGAACCAGCCGATCTCGGCCCCCTTGACCGCTTGGAGCGCTTCCTCGTGGGTCACAAACCAACGCACGTCGAGGCCTTGCGGCAGACGCGGTTCAAGCAGCGGGCGGATCAGGCCGGAGATGGCTAGGCTTGTCATTGGTTTGTCCCTCTTCCCCGCCCCGGGCCTGACCCAGGGTCCAGCTTGGTTGCGTCCGGGTTGAAGGCAGCGGGGCCCCCGGTCAAGCCCCGGGCGGGGGTGGGGCTAGGAGAGCTTACACAACCACCCCAGCGGGTCGCCCTCCAAAACATCGACGCC
>JANNWO010000201.1:0-15580 GCA_031408395.1 Sphingomonadales bacterium
GCAACACGCCGTTCCTGACCACCCGTGAGCTGTTCGTCCTGAAGGCGAGCGATGCCCCGCGCATTGCGGGCTGGCGCAAGAGCGATACGGTGCGGCGGGCGGCGATCCTCAAGGAGATCGCTGGTGAGGACCGGACAATCGAGCAAGTCGCCGCCGGCTTTGCGGGCGGGCCCAAGGCGCTCGACATCGAATGGTACGCCTCCCCTGCCGACCTCGCCAGGCTGCTTGCCCATATGCGCCGCACTGCGGACTCCAAGGCTTTTGCGATTCTGGCGATCAACCCTGCCGCGAGCGAGGCGGTGCTGAAGAACTGGAGCTACGTCGGATACAAGGGCGGCAGCGAACCGGGGGTCATCAACCTCACCTGGCTGCTCACCGACAAGGCCGGGCGCGACTGGGTGCTGACCGCCGGGTGGAACAACGAGGCTGCCGGGGTGGAGGATACCAAATTCCTTGGGATCGCCCAGCGCATCCTGCTGCTGCCTCGCTAAACCGCCAGCCGTGAGCCCCCTTGCGCGCCGTCCCTCGCGCCCTTATCGCTTGCCCGCGAAAATCAGTCTCACAGGAAAACCCATGGCCGACCAGCAGCAACAGCGTTTCGAAGGCACCAAGTCCTATATCGCGACCGAAGACCTCAAGGTCGCGGTCAATGCCGCCGTAACGCTGCGCCGCCCGCTGCTCGTCAAGGGCGAGCCCGGCACCGGCAAGACCGTGCTGGCGCATGAAATCTCCAAGGCGCTGAATGCCCCGCTGATCGAGTGGAACATCAAGTCCACCACCAAGGCGCATCAGGGCCTGTATGAATACGATGCCGTGGCTCGTTTGCGCGACGGCCAGCTTGGCGAGGAACGGGTCCACGACATCCGCAACTACATCAAGAAGGGCAAGCTGTGGGACGCCTTCACCGCGCCCGAGCTTCCCGTGTTGCTGATCGACGAGATCGACAAGGCCGATATCGAGTTCCCGAACGACCTGTTGCAGGAATTGGACCGGATGAGCTTCGACGTTTACGAAACGCAGGAGCGGATCGAAGCCAAGGTGCGCCCGATCGTGGTCATCACTTCGAACAACGAGAAAGAACTGCCCGACGCCTTCCTGCGCCGCTGCTTCTTCCACTACATCAAGTTCCCCGATCGCGGGACGATGCAGGAAATCATCGATGTCCACTTCCCCGGCATCCAGAAAATCCTCGTGAAGAAGGCGATGGATATCTTCTACGACCTGCGCGAAGTGCCGGGCCTCAAGAAAAAGCCCTCGACCAGCGAGCTGCTCGACTGGCTGAAGCTGCTGCTGAACGAGGATATGCCGCTGGAAGTGTTGCAGAGCAGCAACCCGGCCAGCGCGATCCCGCCGTTGCACGGCGCGCTGCTGAAGAACGAGCAGGATATCATGCTGTTTGAGCGGCTGGCGTTCATGGCGCGGCGCAATCCGAGCTGAGGGGCCTAATGGTGGCGCATGAGGGCGGGTGCCTCTGCGGCGCGGTGCGCTTCACCATTG
This sequence comes from Sphingomonadales bacterium, assembly GCA_031408395.1. GTDB lineage: Bacteria > Pseudomonadota > Alphaproteobacteria > Sphingomonadales > Sphingomonadaceae > Erythrobacter. The sequence continues at coordinate 1,498 of JANNWO010000201.1, forward strand.
CCGCCGAGCCGCAGGGTGCGCGCTTCTGCTGGTGCCGCGATTGCCAGCGGATCGCCAGCGGCATGGCGACGGTTAACGTATTGTTCGACGAGGAAGCGGTGTCATACTCTGGCGACATGACCCGCATCACCCGCGTCGCTGACAGCGGCAACACGGTCGAGCGGGGCTTCTGCTCGGTGTGCGGATCGCAGATGTACAGCCGCACGACGCAAGGCCCGAAGATGCCGATCAGGGTCCGCGCTGGAACGCTCGACGATCCGGAAATCTGCCCGCCCACAACAATTATCTGGGGTGCGAGCGCGCCGAGCTGGGCACCGTTTCCGATCGGCATGACGGTGCTTGAGGCGGGTCCGGGTTCGGCTCTGATGGCGGCGCGAGCAGACTGACAGGCAAGACTTTCACGACAGGGGCTAAGACATGCGCATCGGAAGACATTTTCTTACCAGCATGCTGCTGGCCGCCGCTCATACTGTCGCGGCGCAAAGCGCCGGGGCGCAGAACGTTGAGGTCAGCGGGGCGTGGGACAATGCCGGCAAGGCGCCACGTCCGACTGCCATCGACGTGGCCGTGCCGCGCAGCGCCGGCAGCATGAACCTGTTCAAGCTGCAAACCTCCCCCGACGATTTCGCCCATCACGCGCTCTACCAGTCGGCTGACGGAATGGTTGTCGGGTCGTTCTATATCTACCGTCCGGCTATCGCAGATGCCTCCTATGCGATGCTCATGACGACCACCGCCATCAATCAGGTCTTTACAGGCGCAGTCGCCGAGCCCGAACAGCTTGTCACCGTAGCCGGTGTTCGGGCATTCCACCGCCGCACGTTTCCTCGAGCCACGCGCAAGGACGGCAGCCGCATCACGACGATCGTGGGCACGATGCGGGTCGGCGAGTGGATCGTGAAGCTGCGCGCCACCGGCCCGGAAGCGCGCTCGGGAGAGGTCAACGATGCGTTTGGCGCCATGATGAGCGGATTGCGCCTCGGCAACGGCCTTGAGCCAGCCGCGAGCGTGATCGACAGCATCAGCCAGTGCCCCCAAAGTGCGCGGCTGCCCGATCCGGTCGCAGCCACCGGCGCGGAACCCGGCCCCCTCAAACTTTTGTTCGCGAAGGCCGAGACTGCGGTCCCCGTCACCAGCCCGCGCAAGCTGTGCATGATGGCAACCGAGTGGGCGAGCGGCATGGTGAGCGTTGTCCTCAGCGAGGAAGGGCTTGGCCGGCCCACGGTGATGCTGATGAACGATAGCGGCGACGGCGTTATGGTGGTGCCCGCGCTGCCCGGGGTGCACGGATGGGTCCTGATCACCGCTATCGGCGACAAGGCATACATGTTGGGACCTTATGACCGCGCTCCGGGTGCTGCGCAGATGCTCAGTCTCCCCACGATGCCGGATGACGGTTGGGCGGGAGTACCGATCGCCAGCGCCGCGAATACGGCACAAGGCGAGGTCGAGTTCTAGGCTGGGCCGCCATTGTTTTTGCGGGCGGTTAGCCCCTCCGCAAAGCGGTTTAGACCCCGGTTAGACCCCCTCTAGACCCCCTTTAGAGGCGTTTAGACCCCCTCCAGAACGGTGCTTTTCGCTGTTTCACGTGAAACATCGCCTTTTCGGGAGTGTCAGTCGAAGCTGTAGGCCAGCTCGAAATCGCCCCAGCGGCGGCCGCCGATGATCAGCGGGACATAGACGTTTCGGACCACCACGTAAGAATTGCCGTCACCCTCCTGACGGTAGACCGCCATCATGTAGGGCGCAGGCGAAAGTTTTGCTTTGCGGTCGATCGCCTCGAGCATGATCCGCCCGTTGCGGCAGAACTGGGTGTCGTGGTTGAGATCGCCGGTGGGATTGCGCGAACGCTCGGTAATGTGGGTCGGCAGGAAGCCGTTCACGTCGGTGCAGGCTGCCGCCAAGACACGGGAATCGCTGGCTTTTGCACGGTCTAGGAAGGGGCGCCACTCGGCATCGGCCCAGGCGGTCAGGCGGGTGCGGAACAGCTGCGGGTTGGTGCCGGGGATGAGCTGGTAATCGGTATCGAAGATCGCCGACGTGGTGATCGCTCCGCGCGCGATGGCCGCTTCGGTATGAGCGATAATCTCCTGCAACATGCTCTGCGCTTGTCCCACCATCGCGCTGTCTTCGGGCGAAAGGCCGGCGTGGACGATGCGGTCGAACATCTCGGAGGCAGTGATTTCAAGCTCTTCCATCTTGCGATGGGCACCGTGTAGGCGATCTTCGTTGCGGTGCGAGGCAGCGTCGAAACTGGTCAAAACGCGTTGGACTTTATCGACATGGCCCGAGATGGTTCCGGTCGAGCGGGCGATAACGTCGTTCTGCTTGTCGACCTCCTCGACCAGCGCGCCGACATTGGTGATGGTGCTCTCGATCCGCGCGACCGAGGCACGCGCCTCGCCGCTCGCCTTGGAGCCCGCCTCGATCCGTCCGATCACCACCGCGGCCTCGCCGCCGAGCGTGTCGATCGTCGCAGTGATTTCCTCGGTTGCCTTGCGGGTGTCGCTGGCGAGGCTTTTCACCTCGGCCGCCACCACGGCGAACGTACGCCCCGCATCCCCCGCCCGCATCGCTTCGATCGTGGCGTTGAGAGCGAGGATGTTGGTGGTTTCGGCAATATCGTCAATATCTTGCGCAGAGCGGCGGACCTGCTCCATCGCCGCGGCAAAGCTGGTGACATGCTGTCCGAGGGTGTCGACCAGTTCGATCAGCGACGCGATCTGACCGAGCGAGGACTGGATCAGCGCGGTGCCTTCATTGAGCCGTTCGATTGCGCGTTCCGACAGGAGCCGCGCCTCGTCACTCGCCTCGGCAACCTTGCTCTGGTCGGCCTCGAGCGCGCGGACGGTCTCGGCCAGTGCCTCGTGCTCCGAACGCAGGGACTTGGATGAGGCGATTACCGCTTCGACCACTCCGGCGACGTCGGTACAGCCCACCGTCACCGCGCCGCAGCTCTCCGGGATCATCCCGAGCGCATGGGCATTGGCGGTATCGATAGCGAGCTGGTTCATGTCTGAAGAAGGGTCCTTGTTGCGTTAAAGCGCAGCCTAGCTTCAGGATGGTAAGTGAAGGGTTAAGTAGTTGCCCGCCACCGCGCCGCAGCGTCCCTCCCAACAATGGGGACTGGTCAGGGTGCGGCACGCGGGTTAAGCGTCCGGGCATGTTCTTCAATTTCATCGACGAGTTGAGAGCCGCCGGAATCGGCGCCTCCTTCAAGGAGCACCTCACCCTTCTGGAGGCGCTCGACCGGGACGTGATCGATCAGACGCCCGAGGCGTTCTATTATCTCAGCCGCGCCACCTTCGTGAAGGATGAAGGCCTGCTCGATCGGTTCGATCAGGTGTTCCACAAGGTATTCAAGGGGATCATGACCGATTACGGCCAGAACCCCGTCGACATCCCCGAAGACTGGCTGAAGGCCGTCGCCGAGAAGTTCCTGACGCCCGAAGAGATGGAGAAGATCAAGGCTCTGGGCGACTGGGACGACATCATGGAGACGCTGAAGAAGCGGCTCGATGAACAGGAAAAGCGCCACCAGGGCGGCAACAAGTGGGTCGGCACCGGCGGCACCTCGCCGTTCGGCAATTCGGGCTACAATCCCGAAGGCGTGCGGATCGGCGGCGAGGCCAAGCACGGCAAGGCGATCAAGGTATGGGAAAAGCGCGAGTTCAAGAACCTCGATAGCACCAAGGAGCTTGGCACCCGCAACATCAAGATGGCGCTGCGGCGGCTGCGGCGTTTCGCCCGCGAAGGCGCGCAGGACCAGCTCGATATTGACGCGACGATCAAGGGCACGGCCAAGCAGGGCTGGCTCGACATCCACATGCGCGCGGAGCGCCGCAATGCCGTCAAGCTGCTGCTGTTCCTCGACGTCGGCGGATCGATGGACCCATTCATCAAGCTGGTCGAAGAGCTGTTCAGCGCCGCCACCAGCGAATTCAAGAACATGGAATTCTTCTACTTCCACAACTGCCTCTACGAAGGCGTGTGGAAAGACAACAAGCGCCGCTGGCAGGAACGCACCAAGACCTGGGACGTGCTCCACAAATATGGTCACGATTACAAGATCGTGTTCGTCGGCGATGCGGCGATGAGCCCTTATGAGGTCACCCATCCGGGAGGCAGCGTCGAGCACATGAACGAAGAAGCGGGCGCGGTGTGGCTCCAGCGCGTGGCCAACACCTACCCCGCGACCGTGTGGCTCAACCCGGTGCCGGAAAAGCAGTGGGGCTATTCGCAGTCGACCAAGATGATCAAGCAGTTGGTCGGCGACCGGATGTACGCGCTGACGCTGGGCGGGCTGGATGACGCAATGCGGGAGCTCAGCCGGAAGCACGGGGCTTGAGCGAAGGTTCGCAGGGCCGCCACACCCGCTTCGAAGCCGTTCGCCTCAGTCTCGAAGCCTTCGATCCCGGCACGGGTTGGCGGCTCGCTCTCTACGAATTCCTGCTGTTCGGCTTCAAACAAGGCTGGGCTTGCCTGTTTGGCGGCTTGCTGCTGGCCCTGCTGCTGGGGACGCATCTGTTCTACCCCGATGGCGCGCCGCTCCACCGTTATGACTTCCTCACCCTCGCCGCGATCGCAATTCAGGCCGGGATGCTCGCCTTTCGGCTCGAGACGTGGCGCGAGGCTCGCGTGATCCTGATCTTCCACGTCGTCGGCACAGTGATGGAACTGTTCAAGACGCAGGCCGGATCATGGACTTACCCCGAGGCGAGCGTGCTGCACATTGGCGCCGTGCCGCTGTTTTCGGGGTTCATGTATGCCGCCGTCGGCAGCTACATCGCGCGGGTGTGGCGGATCTTCGACTTCCGCTTCACCGGCTATCCGCCCTGGTGGATGACATGGGCGCTGGCAGCAGCGATCTATGCCAATTTCTTCGCGCACCACTTCATCATCGACCTGAGATGGGGCCTGTTTGCCGCCACGGCGCTGATCTTCGCCCGCACCCGCGTCCACTTCAGGAACTGGCGCCTGCATCGCTGGATGCCGCTCCTTCTCGGCTTCGGCCTCGTCGCGCTATTCATCTGGTTCGCCGAAAACATCGCCACCTTCGCCAACGCCTGGAACTACCCCGGGCAGGAGGCGGAGTGGCACATGGTCAGCGTCGGCAAGTACGGCAGCTGGTACCTGCTGATGCTGATCAGCTTCGTGCTGGTGACGCTGGTGCAGAAGGTAGCGGAGCCGGACTAGGCGCCTTTGCGATCCAGCTCCGCATCCAGATGCAAGCTGCACCGCCAGAAGAAGAACGCCGGGACCAGCCCCAACACCGCCGCGCCGTAGAGCACATAGCGCACGCTCTCCGCGCCATAAGTCGGTTGCAGCAAGTCGGACAACATCCCGAAGAACAGCGGCCCCAGCCCCAGTCCGATGAGGTTCTGGAAGAACAGCAGGCTTGCCGCCGCAATCGCCCTTGCCCGCACCGGCACGAGGCCCTGCGCGGCTGAATAGGTCGGGCCGTAGTAGAACGAGTTGAACATGGTCGGCACGAACAGGAGGGCCAGTGCCAACTGCCAACTCGGCGCGTGGTAGGCGGCGATCGCCAGCGGCACCGCCAGCGCCATGCCGATGGCGGGCGCGCTCAGCACGTGGCGGCGGTTCTTCGCCCCGAAACGGTCGGCAAAGTAACCGCCGAGCAAGGTGCCGCACATCCCGCCCACTCCGGCGATCAGGCCGAACCACAGGCCGGTCTGTCCCGGCGTTAGATCATGGGTGCGCTGGAAGAAGATCGTCGTCCACGTGGTCTTGCCGTAAGCGAGGAATGACGCCGCAGAGCCAGCGAAGAGCAGCAGCACATAGGCGCGCGAACGCATGACTTCAGTGATCGCCTGACGCAGCGGCAGCGCGGCGGGCTGGCTCTTCGCCTGCAGGATCGCGGCTGCGTCGGCGCGTCGCGGGTCTTTGAGGACGAACCACACCACCAGCGCCAGCACCACACCCGGCAGGCCCACGACCACGAAAGCCTCGCGCCAGCCGATCCGGTCGGCAAGCGTCCCGCCGATGATCATGCCGAGCAGAGTGCCTACCGGGATGCCGAGTGAATAGAACGCGAGCGCCGAGGCGCGTTTCTCGGGCGCAACCATGTCGCTGATCAGCGAATGCGCGGGCGGCGTGCACCCTGCCTCCCCCACCCCCACGCCAATCCGCGCTAGCAACAGTTGCGGGAAATTCTGGGCGAGGCCGCACAGCGCCGTCATCGCCGACCACAGGCCGAGCGAGACCGCGATCAGGCGCGGGCGGCTCGTCGTCGGCCGGTCTGCGAACCGCGCGATGGGAATGCCGAGCACGGTGTAGAACAGCGCGAAGGCGAGGCCCGTCATCAGACCGATCTGGGTGTCGGAGAGCTTCAGGTCGCGCGCGATCGGCTCGGCGAGGATGTTGACGATCTGGCGGTCGATGAAGTTGAAGACATAGACGACAAGCAGCACCCACAAGGTGAGCCTGACGGGCTGACCGCCCCTCTCCGTACCCGCCAAGCCTGTAGCGGAAGCTGCGACGTCGCCGCTCATGCCATGGGCCTGCGCTCGAAGGCGCCGCGCGCGACTGCTTGCGCGAGGAAGGCCTGGAGCTCCTTGGGTGGATGGTGACAGAAGCGCGCCTCGAACTGGGGCCAAGAGAAGCTCGGCTGCGCAAACGCCCAGCGCGCCGCATCGCTGACGAGGCCAGCGGGAGCCTGATGGGTTCCGAAGGTTACCACCGAACCCGTCAAGGGCTGGTCGACCCCGCAGGCGAGCGCGGTGCGAACGAAGAACTCCGCAGGTGCGGCGGGCTGCGGCGTGGCTACCGGCGACGCCAGAGTGCGCTGGCGCACAGCGATATCCTCGAGCATTCCGGGCGTGTCCACCATCGCAGAGAGAGTCGCGGCGATGGCGGCGAGTTGCCGCCGGAGCCCCTCGCCGTCCTGCGCCGGGGCGAGATATTCGCGCATGACCCGGTCGGACAGCGCCATCTCCCGCAGCAGATCGAGCACCACGACGCCGTAGAGCGGCTGCACGCCAAAGGTAAGGTGCAGCGAGCGATCGGTTGACGCCAGCGCGTCGTGATAGACGCCGCGCGGGATGTAGAGGACATCTCCGGGACGCATGGTGACCTCCATCGCGACCCGGCCCTTGCGCTGTTCGATGTACTCGGCGTCCCGGATCAGCGTCGATTCGACCGGAGCCTCCTCGGCGTTCTCGTAGATCCGCCAGACCTTCTCGCCTTCGCAATGGACCGCGAAGACCTCGTGCGGGTCGCAGTGGCTGGCAAAGCCCTGCACGCCGCGGCGCGAGGCATAGAGGTTGACGGTCGCCTTGGCGCCGAACCTGTTGCCCAGCACCCGGCACATCTGCCTGAGCTGGCTGACCTGGTCCTCCATCCCGTCGATGACCACGCTCGCGCCGACTGCCATCAGCGTCTCGATCAGCGCCGGATCGGGGCGGAGGGCGTCACCTTGCGCGAACTCGCGCTTGACCATGAAATGCGCCGGATCGACACCGCGCCCGTTGGCGACCAGCTTGATGCTGTTCTGAGCCCAGCGTGCAGGCTCCGCGAGAAGCTCCGCGAGGCGGGCAAGGCTCATTAGCCCCGCTTTCGAGGCGGCCTGAGCGTTCTGCGCGTCATGAGGGACATGCAGCGGCTTCTTCCCGAAGTGCTCGTCCCAGAACCGCTTCTCGCCCATTGGCGCAAGCAGGGCGGCAAAGTCGAATGCGCTGGTGTCCATCTGTCGATCCTTCCCGCTCCGTATGACGTCAGTAAAGCAGGTGCGGCCGCACCTCGGCAATCCATGCCGCTTCGTCGTGTGACGTCATGGCGTCAAGATCGTCCGGCTTCGCAGCCGGGTCGTCGACCCATTCGCACAACGAGGGCCCGCCGTTGATGACGTCAATCGCGAGGCGGCCCAATTCGTACTCGTAAGGGAAATCGCGCCACAGCCGATAGTCGGGATAGAGCAGTCGGATCGCCTTGAAGGCCAGCGCCTGCATCCGCCACGGGCGGAAGGCGTGGTGCTCATAAAACCCGCCTTCTGCGTGGATCATCAGAGCATTACAGAGTTTTCCTGCGTGCTTATGGAAAGTCGGTTCGAACCAGCATTCGCGTAACGCGCAGCCCGCAAGCCATTCGGGCGCGAGCTTGTTCATCACTTTCAGCACCCCGCCCGCATCGACATCGGGCGCGCCGAACAGCACCTCGAGCGGGCGTGTCGTGCCGCGCCCCTCCGAAAGCGTCGTGCCTTCAAGCATCACGGTGCCAGCGTAGCATCGCGCCATGTTGACGTTGGCGGCATTGGGTGAAGGGTTGATCCACAACCGTGACGTCGGCCACCCGAAGCCGTCATCGTCGTCGGGACGCCAACCCTCCATCGACACCACCTTGTAAGCGACGTCGAGACCGAAATGCGCAATGAACCAGTGGCCCATTTCCCCCATGGTGAGGCCGTGGCGCATCGGCATCGGAGCGGCGCCGACGAAGCTCTCCTGCCCGGGCACCAGCAGCGTGCCCTCGACCGGGCGTCCGGCGGGATTGGGCCGGTCGAGGACCCACACCTCCTTGCCCGCCTTGGCCGCTTCTTCGAGCAAATACAGCAGCGTGGTGACGAAGGTGTAGATCCGGCAACCGAGGTCCTGGAGGTCGAAGAGGAACACATCCGCGCTCGACATCATCTGGCCCGACGGGCGGCGCACCTCGCCGTAGAGCGAGAAGATCGGGATGCCGTAGCGCGGATCCATCTCGTCCGCCGTCTCGACCATGTTGTCCTGCTTGTCGCCCTTGAGCCCGTGCTGCGGTCCGAATGCGCTGTTCACCTGCACGCCCGCGGCAATCAGTGCATCTAGGCTATGCGTGAGGTCCGCCGTGACGCTCGCCGGATGCGCAATCAGCGCCGCGCGGCGGCCCTTCAATTGGCGGAGGAGTTCGGGATCGGCAATCAGCCGGTCGATCCCTGTTTTCATGGGGCCTGTCTGCATGGCACAAAGGGTTGGATCAGCGCGCGGGCAAAGGCAATCGCTTTGCTCGGGCGTCTGGGGAACATTCCGGATAGGTCAAGGGTTAGGTGCCCATGGACGACTCTTGGACCCCCATATTCATCGCCGCCGGATGGGCAATCGTCCTTGGCGGCGTGGGCGGCGCGATGACCGACGTTGGGCAATGGTACCGCGATCTGCGCAAGCCGCCGTGGCAACCGCCCGATTGGCTGTTCGGCCCGGCCTGGACCGTGATCCTCGGCCTTGCGGGCTGGAGTTTCTACATCGGCCTCACCGAAGCCCCAACGCCTGAGGCCCGCGCTGCGGTATGGGCGCTGTTCGGCGCCAACTTCGTGCTCCATTTCCTGTGGTCGCCGCTGTTCTTCAAGCTCAAGCGCCCCGACTGGGCCTTGGCCGAGAACGTGCTGCTATTGCTCTCGGTGGCGGCACTGCTGGTGGGCCTCCCGCGCCTTGTCGGGGACAGTTTCCCGGGTTGGCTCATCGTGCCTTACTTCACTTGGGCGAGCTTTGCTTTCCTGCTCAATCTCAAGATCGTGCAGCTCAACCGCCCATTCGGCGCGGCAGCCGCCGCCTAGCGCTCGACGATTAGGGCACGGTTGGCTTCCGAGTGGAACTCCGGCTTGCCCGGCGGGAACGCAAGCGCCCAGAACTGCTTGGCTCCGTCTGAGTGCTCGACGATCGCATTGAGCGCGACCTGCGCAGGGTCAGGCAGATCGGCGGCGATGCTGGCAGTGAGCACTAGTCCGGCATCGTCATACGAGCAGGCGATGGAAATCCCCTCGACCAGTGCATCGCGCATTCCGGTACGAAACGAATCGAAGTCGTAGGCCGCCCAGCAGCCCGAGGGCGAGAGATTGAACTCGCGGTAAGGGGTATTACCGAGCGGCTGCCAGAATATCTCGAAGCAGGTGGTCTGCCACAGATTGTCGCGGCGCTCAGGGGCAACAAGCGTCGGGACGACGATGGCAGGTATATAGCCGTCGAGCCGGAACTCGGCCTTGCAACCCTGCGGCGTCGCAGTGACTGCGGCAGACACGGAGCGGATCGGGCCGAGGTCGCAGGCGACATGGAGCATCAAGGGTTGCATCGCGCCTGTCTGCCGTCTCCCCGTGCCTACGGCAAGCCACTTCCCGCAGCAACCGCGCGCTGATAAGGCGGCGCCCCATGAGCAACTACAAATCCGACCTTCTGCACCTTCTCGAAGAGCGCGGCCACATCCACCAGGTGACCGACGCGGTCGCGCTCGACAAGCTCGCCCGCACCGAGGTGATCACGGCCTATGTCGGGTTCGATCCCACCGCGCCGTCGCTGCACATCGGCAACCTGGCCTCAATCATGCTGTTGCGCCGCGTGCAGCAGGCCGGACATCGCCCGATCGTCATCATGGGCGGCGGCACGGCAAAGGTCGGCGACCCTTCGGGCAAGGACGAAACTCGGCAGATGCTCACCGATGCGATGCTGGCGAGCAACATCGAATCAATCAAGGGCAGTTTCCGTAAGATCCTGCGCTTTGACGACAGCTCGACGGGCGCACTGCTGCTCAACAATGACGACTGGCTGAGCCGGCTCGGCTATATTGAGCTGCTGCGCGAAGTCGGGACGCACCTCACGATCAACCGGATGCTGACCTTCGACTCGGTGCGCCTGCGGCTTGATCGTGAGCAGCCGCTGACCTTCCTCGAATTCAACTATATGATCATGCAGGCGTATGATTTTGTCGTTCTCGCAAGGGAATATGGCTGCAAGCTGCAATTAGGTGGCAGCGATCAATGGGGTAATATCGTCAACGGCATCGAATTGGCGCGCCGGATCGACGGCAAAGAAGTCTACGGGGTCACTGCTCCGCTAATCACCCGGTCGGACGGGCAGAAGATGGGCAAGTCGGTTTCGGGCGCGATCTGGCTCAACGAAGACCAACTGCCCGCCTATGACTTCTGGCAATACTGGCGCAACGTCGACGATCGCGATGTTGGTCGCTTCCTGCGGCTGTTTACCGACTTGCCGCTTGATGAGATAAACCGCCTCGAAGCGCTTGAAGGCGCTGAGATAAATTCCGCCAAGACTGTGCTCGCCAATGAGGTCACCAAGCTTGTGCGCGGCGGGGAAGCCGCCATTCGCGCGGAGGCGACAGCGCACGAGACTTTCGCCGGGAGCGGCGCGGGCGAGGACCTGCCGAGCCTCGCAACCGGCCTTGAGGGGATGCGCCTTGCCGCCCTGCTCACCGCTGTCGGCCTTACTACCTCGGGCGGCGAGGCCAAGCGCAAGCTGGCGGAGGGGGCGGTAAAGCTCGAAGGCGAGACCGTGACCGACCCGGCGCAGCTCGTGCTTCCGTCCGAGGGTGAGACCCTGCGCCTCAGCCTAGGCAAGAAGCGCCACGCCCTGATCCGTCGCTGAGGCGTCCGTCGCTGACGTTCGACATCATTTACGCGCCTTTACCAATTGTCAGCCTTTGTCCGGCATTCCAGTCGAGTGAAACCGACGTATGGGAAGGACCGCAGGACGTGGTGGGTGGAGCCAATCTCAGCGTAACCGATTTGAGGCGCGCCGCGCGCCACCCGGTCGATTTTCCGGCCATCGTCGAGCATTTCCAGCACGGCGATCTGCACTTGCATGTCTGCAACCTCTCGGCTCACGGCTTTATGGTCGATGGTGCCGAGCGACTCAGCCGCGGCGACCGGATCATCATCCGCCTTCCAGTGGTGGGCCGTATTGAGGCCTATGTGATCTGGACCCGCGACGTGCGCGCCGGCTTCCAGTTCGAGCGGATCATCCGGCTCGACGATTTCGTTGCGATCATCGACCAACTCCAGCCCAATCCGCGCCTGCGTCGCTCGCGCTGATCCAAGCACTGCTCGCAAAGCAACAAGTTTCGCCTGCTTGGCATCGGCCAGATCGCCTGCCATGGCGCTGGCGTGATGGAACCCACCTCTCCGCTCAAGATCGGTGACTACCGGCGTTATTGGCTAGCCCGCTTCATTGGCGTGTTCGCCACGATGTCGATGGTGGTGCTGCTCGGCTACCAGCTCTACGCCGTGGCGCGCGACGATTATGGGATGAGCGTGGCGGAAGCTTCGTTCCAATTGGGGCTGCTTGGCCTCGCGCAATTCATTCCGCTGTTCCTGCTGACCCCGGTGGCGGGCCTTGCCGCAGACCGATTCGACCGGCGCCACGTCGCCGCTTTCGCCAACGGGATCGACGGCTGCGTGGCGGTGGTGCTGGCGTGGGCGACCTGGGCCGATGCGTTGAGCCTTCCTGTTCTCTTCGCGCTTGCCGCAGCGCATGGCGCAGCGCGGGTGTTTGTCGGGCCGTCGATGAGCGCGATCGCTCCCAATATCGTGCCCCCTGCCCTGCTACCGCGCGCCATCGCGCTCTCGTCGATCGCCTGGCAGACTGCGAGCGTCGCCGGCCCGGCGGTGGGCGGATTGATCTTCGCGCAAGCTGAATGGCTTCCCCACGCGTTATCAGCGGTGCTGTTGGTGGCAGCGATGCTGCTGATCCTTACCGTGCGCCCGATCCGCGCCAAGCACGAAGGTCCGCCATTGAAGCCTTTGAAGCAGATCGTCGAAGGACTGATATATGTCTGGCGCGAACGGTTCCTGCTGGGGTGCATCACGCTCGATCTTTTCGCGGTGCTGCTGGCGGGGGCGACGGCGCTGCTGCCGGTCTTTGCGCGAGACATCTTGTTCGTGGGCCCCGAAGGCCTCGGGCTGATGCGCGCCGCCCCGGCCTTGGGTGCGGCAAGCGTCGCGCTCTGGCTGTCCTTCCGCCCGCTTCAGCGCGAGGTCGGGGTGAAGATGCTCTGGGCCGTCGCCGCCTTCGGTGGGCTGACGATCATATTCGCCTTCTCGCGCAGTTTTGTCCTGTCGCTGGCGATCCTTGCCGCCATGGGCGCGGTGGACATGGTCTCGGTGTTCATTCGAAGCTCGCTGGTGCAGCTTTTCACTCCCGATGACCGGCGCGGGCGAGTCTCCGCCATCTCGGGCCTCGCGATCTCGGCCTCCAACGAGCTGGGCGAGATGCAATCCGGTCTGGCTGCCGCACTTCTGGGTGCAGTCGGCGCGGTTGTGTTCGGAGGTGCGGGTGCGATAGTCGTGACATTGGTCTGGGCGTGGTATTTTCCCGAATTGCGCCGCGCTCGCAGCTTCGAGCCGCAGGAACTCAAGAAAGAGGTATCATCATGAAGGCCGACAATATTCTCGCCACCATCGGCAACACACCGCATATCCGCCTCGCCCGGATGTTTCCCGATCACGATGTGTGGGTGAAGTCGGAGCGCGCCAACCCCGGCGGCTCGATTAAGGACCGCATTGCGCTTGCCATGATCGACGATGCAGAGGTGCGCGGCGCGCTGCAGCCCGGCGGAACGATCGTCGAGCCGACCAGTGGCAATACCGGGATCGGCCTTGCGATGGTCGCCGCGGTCAAGGGCTACAAGCTGGTGCTGGTAATGCCCGAATCGATGTCGATCGAGCGTCGTCGCCTGATGCTCGCCTATGGCGCAAGCTTCGACCTCACCCCGCGCGAAAAAGGTATGAAAGGTGCGATCGAGCGGGCAATGGAACTCGTCGACCAGACCCCCGGCGCTTGGATGCCGAGCCAGTTCGACAATGCCGCAAACCCCGCGGTCCACGCCCGCACCACTGCGCAGGAAATCCTCGCCGACTTCGCCGACACGCCGATCGATGTGATGATCACGGGCGTTGGCACCGGCGGGCATCTCACCGGCTGCGCAGAGGAGCTGAAGAAGCACTGGCCCGCAATGAAGGCCTACGGGGTCGAGCCTGCACTCTCGCCCGTGATCAACGGCGGCCAGCCCGGCCCGCACCCGATTCAGGGCATCGGCGCCGGCTTCATTCCCGGTAACCTCCACACCGATGCGATCGACGGGGCGATTGCCGTGGACGCGGAGGACTCCAAGGAAATGGCCCGCCGCGCCGCGCGCGAGGAAGGTATGCTGGTCGGCATTTCGAGCGGTGCAACGCTCGCCGCGATCGCCAAGAAGCTGCCGGAACTGCGGGCGGGCACCCGGGTGCTCGGCTTCAAATACGACACCGGTGAACGCTACCTGTCGGTCCCCGACTTCCTGCCGGTGGAATAGGCCGATTCCTTAACTCCCG
>JANNWO010000202.1:0-10808 GCA_031408395.1 Sphingomonadales bacterium
CCCACCCCGCACCATGCCACAACTCTTGCACGTGAAACACGCCACACACGCCGCGCTTCGGGGGGTCTCACACGGGTCACGCGGGGGTCTAAAGGGGGTCTAGCGCGCGTTAAAGGGGGTCGGGAGGGGGTCTGGCACACCCCTGAAAAAGCCACCGCGGAGCCGGATCACCCAGCCCCCGCCCGCTCAACTGCCGAGCACATTGATCGAAAACGCCAGCACGCCGATGTTGAAGATGAACGCCGCAAGGCTCTGGATGATCACCGGCTTCCGCATCTGCGTGGCGGTGATCGCGACATCGGACGTCTGAAACGTCATCCCCAAGGTGAAGCTGAAATAGAGGAAATCCCAGTAATTGGGCTCATTGGTTTCGGGGAAGCTCAGGCCGCCGCTATCGCCGCCGCTATCGCCTTTAACGTCGGCTCCGACATAAAACAGATGCGCATAATGCAGCGCCCAGACCGTGTTCGAAAACAGCCAGCACAGCACGAGTGTCGCAATCACCAGCGCGACCGTGAGGGGGCTTTTCAAGTCGGACATTTCGCTTGCGACCGACAGCAGGATGACCAGCGTCACCAGAATGCTGATCGCCAGCAGCCAGCCGCGATTGGCATCGTTGATGCGGGCGTGGCCGCGCATCGCGGTCGGCTCGCTGCGCAGCAACGGCGCAAGCGAGGCGAGGAATACGATGCTGGCGATATCGAACCCCGCCATGATGCCCCGCGCCCAGCCGAGCACCGGGATCATCACGCCAAGCCCCGCCACCAATGTGCAAAGGAACAGCAGGAACCGCGGCGGCGCGATGGTGCTGCCGATGCGGTGCAGCAAGGGCTTGTCGGGGAGCGGATCGGAGGAATTACCAGCCATCGCTCCCCTGTAGCGCAGCCGCTGGGTTGCGAATATCCCCCGAGGCCCCGCCGCCGCCCCGCGCCGCTTCAGCGCGGCGATCTGACCGGCGCCTTGCTGACTGTTCAGATATTTGCACTGCGCGGCTTAATGCCGCAAATCGACAAGCAGAATTGCAACCTTGCGCGCATACATGGCTTCAAAGGGGGAATTTCATCATGGTGAATACCGATCACGTCGACCTCAATGGCTTCATGGAGGGCGTAAAGCGTCGCAATCCGCATCAGCTGGAATTTGTCCAGGCGGTGCAGGAAGTCGCCGAAGACATCTTCGAGTTCATGGCCGACAAGGAGGAATACCACTCGCAGCAGATCCTGCGCCGCATCTCCGAGCCTGACCGCATCGTCAGTTTCCGCGTGTGCTGGGAAGACGACAACGGCAACATCCGCGTCCAGCGCGGCTGGCGGGTGCAGAACAACAACGCGATCGGCCCCTACAAGGGCGGCATCCGCTTCCACCCTTCGGTGACGGAGTCGGTGCTGAAGTTCCTCGCGTTCGAACAGACCTTCAAGAACGCTTTGACGGGCCTGCCGATGGGCGGCGGCAAGGGCGGTTCCAACTTCAACCCCAAGGGCAAGAGCGTGCGCGAGATCATGCGCTTCTGCCAATCCTTCATGACCGAGTTGTACCGCCACATCGGCGCTGATGTCGACGTTCCGGCGGGCGATATCGGCGTGGGCGGCCGCGAGATCGGCTTCATGTTCGGCCAGTACAAGCGCATCACCAACAACTTCACCGGCGTGCTGACCGGCAAGGGGCTGGAATGGGGCGGCTCGCTGATCCGCACCGAGGCGACCGGCTACGGCGCGGTCTATTTTCTGCAGAACATGCTGGCGGTGAAGGGCGAGGATCTGGTCGGCAAGACCGCCGTGATCTCGGGCTCGGGCAACGTCGCCACGCACGCAGCCGAGAAGATCGTGCAATTGGGCGGCAAGGTGTTGACCCTGTCGGACTCCGGCGGCTTCATCCATGACCCCGACGGGATCGGTCAGGAGAAGATCGAGTGGGTGAAGACCCACAAGACCCACCGCCGCGGGCGGATCGAGGAATATGTCGAGGCCTTCCCGAACGCGTCCTTCCATGCGGGCAAGACCCCGTGGGGCGTGCCCTGCGACATGGCGCTGCCGTGTGCGACGCAGAACGAGCTGCTGGGCGAGGATGCCAAGCTGCTGGTCGCCAACGGCTGCCGCGCAGTCTCGGAAGGCGCGAACATGCCGACCGATCTGGACGGCGTGCACATCTTCAAGGCGGCGAAACTGCTCTACGCGCCAGGCAAGGCGAGCAACGCGGGCGGGGTTGCGGTTTCGGGCCTCGAAATGAGCCAGAACTCCGAACGCCGCTCGTGGAAGGAAGACGAGCTCCAGCAGATGCTCAAGGACATCATGGCCGGCATCCACAAGTCGTGCATCCAGTATGGCGATCAAGGAGACGGCTACATCGACTACGTGAAGGGCGCGAATATCGCGGGCTTCAAGAAGGTGGCCGATGCGATGCTGGCGTTCGGGGTGGTGTGAGGGGGGCGCGCCTCGCGTCTTATCCGTCATCAACCCCTAACGCCTTCCCGGGCTTGACCCGGGACCCCGCTTTCTTCGGGCCGGCGCGCTAAGGAAGGCAGCGGGGCCCCGGATCAAGTCCGGGGAGACGGGGAGTTTTGAGTTTAAACGAGGGGCGGCTTTCGTCGATCTTCTGACAAAAGCCGCCATTTGGCTAGCGGCCCCTTAGCGGATGTGCCGGATTCTTAGTAGCAGCCAATGTGTTGGATCGTGCCGGCCTCATTGAGTGAGATGTTGATCCGGCCCGTGCTGAGATTTGCCAGTATCTCGTCTCCCGGTGAAATCCACCGGATCTCCTGAGCGTTCGGCACACGTAGCTGGATCGCTTCTCGCGTTGGTTGGTCCGCAGTTCGGCCAACATATTCGCGGAGGGGCTTCGCACCGCAGGTATCCAGCCGCTGCGCTCGTGCGATGACACGCTCACCATAGCTCTGGCAGCTAGCGAGCAGGATGGCACACCCAAACATTGCGGCAAATGCATCAAGGTGACTGTGTCTGAGGTTCCACATGGCAGTAGTCTAGCGCTACCTAGTAAATGGCAGGTTTCTACCCACAAGCGGCCACAAAACATCCAGCTCCAAGCTCCCGAAAGCGGACGCCCGCCCTACTTAACCCCCAACCCAGCCGCCTGCGCCCGCAACTCAGCCGCCGCGCTGGGGTTCGCCTTCACCGCTGCATCCAGCGCAGCCTTCGCCTTGGCCGGTTCGCCCAGTGTCATGCGGCTGCGCATCAGCATCACCCAGCCGTCGACGTTCTTGGGCTCGGATTGAAGCCGCGCTTCCAGCTGCGCGACCATGCCCTTGGCCATTTCGTTCTGTTCGCTAGGCTTCATTTTGCCCGCCGCCGCGACCTCAGCCGCGCTTGGCCCGCGCACGTTGGGGGAGGCCGCATCGCCCGCCACGCTGCCCGATCCCGGCGCTAGCAACGCAGGCTTGCGCGCGCCTTGCACCTTGGCGATTCGCGGGGCGACGTCGATTTTGTTCATCTGCCCGACCTGTTCGATGGTGCGCACCAAGTCCGCCTCCCACGGCGCGCCCTGCGGGCTCTCGGCCAGCAAGGCGAGCCATGCGGCAACCGCACCCTCGTGGTCCTTGTCGATGTCCTTCTTCGCGGCGAGGAAGTACCGCGCGCGGGGGTCTTGCCGGTCGAGCGACACGGCTTTCTGGAACGCCCCCAAAGCCTCGGGCGGCAGCGGATCGCGCTTGCTCGCCAGCACCAGCGATTCCCCAAGCGCCGACCACAGCACCGCTTCGTCCGGCGCGATGGCGAGCGCGCGGCGATAGGCTTCGGCCGCTTCATCGAATCGCTGCGCCTGGAAATAGGCGAAGGCAAGGTCGCCCCACGGGCCGGCGTCCTTGGTTGAGGCTTCGGCTGCCGCCTTCAGCGCTTCGATCGAACGCGCCCCGTCGGCGGCGGCTGGCGGCGCGCTCTCGCCGTCGCTTCCGCCCAGCACGTTGAACCCGATCGAGCCCGCCGCCAGCAGCAGCGCCCCGCCCAGCAAGATCCAGCCGGCCTTCGATGTTCCGCCCTGCGGCGGCTTGTCCCCAGATGTCATGCCCGCATCGCTAGCACCGCGCGAAAAGCGGGGCAATTCGCACTGGCATAGCGGGGCGTTTTGGCTATTGTGGACAAAGGGCTTCGACCTATCCGAAGGGGGGGAGGATAGTTGGCCGAGATGTTCAAGGTCGCTATCATCGGATCGGGTCCCGCAGGGCTCAGCGCAGCTGCGCGCGCCGCGGCGCTGGGGATGAGCCACGTGCTCCTCGAAAAGACCGACCACCTCTCGGACACGATCTACAAATACCAGAAGGGCAAGCACGTCATGGCGACGCCCAGCAATCTGGTGCTGCGCAGCGACATCGACTTCGACGCGGGCAAGCGCGAGGTGATCCTCGGCACGTGGGACGAGCAGATCGGCGGCCACAAGGTCAACGTGAAATACATGGCCGAGGCCAAGGCGATCCGCGGCACGGGCGATGCGATCCCCGGCAGCATCCAGCAGATCGTCACCCGCGCGCGGGACGGCACCAAGTCCGTCACGGACATCCAGCGCCACGCGCCGCCCTATGCGATTCTGCTCACCAACGGCGAGACGGTGATGGCCGAGAACGTCATCCTCGCGATCGGCACGCAGGGCAATCCCAACCGGATGCGCTGCCCCGGAGCGGACCTGCCGCACGTTCAGTACCAGCTCGATGATCCAGCCGAGTATGTCGACGAGCACATCGTCATTGTTGGCACCGGGGACGCCGGGATCGAGAACGCGCGCGGGCTCGCCGAGGACCCGGCGCAGCGCAACACCGTCTCGATCCTCAACCGCAGCACTGAGTTTCCGACCGCCAAGGACGCCAACGTCAAGGCGCTGAACGCCGATCACGAGGCGGGCAAGCTGATGATCCGCACCGAGAGCGAGACCCATTCGATCGAGCCCGGCTTCATCACCCTCACCACCCGCGACGGCGAATTGCGTATTCCGTGCGACCGGATCATCGCGCGCATCGGCTCGGCCCCGCCCCGCGCGTTCGTGGAGGAATGCGGCATCGCGTTTTCGAGCGAGGACCGCGCCGCCTTTCCCAAGCTGTCCCCGGTGTTCGAAAGCACCGCGCCCGGCATCTTCGTAATCGGCGCGCTGGCGGGTTATCCGCTGATCAAGCACTGCATGAACCAGGGCCACGACGTCATCGAATTCATCGGCGGCAACACCGAGCTGAAACCCGCTGACGAGCCGATCATTGCCGCCAAATTCGCCGGATTGCCAGGGGGTCGCAGCACCGAGGAATGGCTCGAATTCCTGCGCACCAACGTCAGCATCCTGGGCGGCATGAACCCGCTCCAGATGCGCGAATTCATGCTCGATTCCGAGGCGCGCTTCTTCGGGCCAGGCGAGGTGATCTTCGAGCGTAACGCACCAGGATCATCGCTGTTCGGGATCGCCAGCGGATCGGTCGCGGTTGAGGTCAATCCAGCCGATCCGTCGGTCACCATCCCCATCGAAGCAGGCTCGATCTTCGGCGAGGTGGGCCTCATTTCGGGCCGCCGCCGGGGCGCGACGATCCGCGCGGCTGAAGACACCATCGTGGTCGAAATCTCGCGCCTCGCCGCGCTCAAGCTGCAATCACAGGTGCCGTCCGCGAAGGCAGCGATCCAGCGCATCTCGATCGAACGGCAATTGCTGCAGATGTTCGGATCGGGCCTCAAGCGCGAAGATGTCGCCGCGCTAGTCGAGACTGCCAAGGTCGAGGAAAAGCGCGCGGGCGAAGTGATCGTGACCGAGGGCGCGGACGACAAGGACGTCTACATCATCCGGCGCGGGTCGATGATCGTCGAAAAGCAGATCGGGACGCGTCCGGTGTTCCTCTCCTACCTGCCCGCCGGCAGCTATTTCGGCGAGATGGCCGCGATCGACGGAAGCGCTCGCACCGCGACGGTCAAGGCGGCGATCAAGTCGGAAGTGATTCGCCTGCCGGGCGAAGGCTTCCTCGACCTGCTCGCCCGCAACCCGGCGCTGCGCGACAAGGCGATGAAGGACATGACCGCGCGGCGCGCCACCAACGCCTTCATCGAAAGCCGCAAGGACGAATTCGGCAGCGCGGTCGACATGTATTCGCAAACCGCGCAGTTCCTCGTCGACAACGGCATCGGCGAGGCGACCGACGTGCTGCTGATCGACGAGAAGCTGTGCATCGGCTGCGACAATTGCGAGAAGGCCTGCGCTGACAGCCACGACGGCCTGACGCGATTGGACCGCGAGGCGGGCAAGACCTACGCGCACCTCCATGTGCCGACGTCATGCCGCCACTGCGAGCATCCGCATTGCATGGCCGATTGCCCGCCCAACGCGATCAAGCGTGGGCCGGATGGCGAAGTGTTCATCGACGAGACCTGCATCGGCTGCGGCAACTGCCAGCGCAACTGCCCCTACGGCGTGATCCGCATGGACGCCAAGCCGCCCAAGAAGCCGAGCCTGTTGCAATGGATGCTGTTCGGCAAAGGCCCCGGCCCGGGCGAAGCGCCCTATGGCTGGCGCAAGAAGGCAGCCGAGGCGGAGGGCCCGCCAAAGCCCAAGCAGGCGATCAAGTGCGACATGTGCTCCGGCATCGAAGGCGGCCCGGCCTGCGTGCGCGCCTGCCCGACCGGCGCGGCGATCCGCGTCAGCCCCGACAAGTTTCTGACCTTCACCAAGCTCTCCGAGGACACCGAATAGTGGCGAGCCGGGCGGGAGGGGGCGCGAAGAACCGCTTCACGGCTGACGAGAAGCGGCGCGATTCCGATCATGTCAGCTTCCTGAAGCACCGCGGTTTCCGCTGGCTGTGGATCGCGCTCGGCCTCAGTCTCTTGGCGACCGCGGGCTACCTGCTGATTGATCAGGAACCGCGGCCCAATGGCGGCACGTGGTACGGCTACACGCTGGGCACAATCGGTTTTGGGCTGATCGTGTGGCTATCTCTCTTGGGGGTGCGCAAGCGGCGGGCCAATCCGGGCGCGTGGAGCCTCAAGGCTTGGACCAGCGCCCACGTCTATCTCGGCCTCTCGCTGGCGGTGGTCGGCACGCTCCACACCGGTTTCCAGATCGGCTGGAACGTCCACACGCTCGCCTATGTGCTGATGCTGCTGGTGATTGTGACCGGCATTTACGGCGTGGTGGTCTACGCCGCCCTCCCCGCCAGCCTCTCGGCCAACAGCCGCGAGATGACCCGCGCGCAGATGCTGGATGCGCTCACCGCCATCGACCGCCAGCTGGAAAGCGCCGCCCAGCCGCTAGCCCGGAGCGAGGCTGATCTGGTGATCGCCGCGCTGGCGCAGGACGTGTTCGGCGGCAGCGCCATCGCGCGCCTGACCGGGCGCTATCCCCGCTGCGCCACCGCGCGGGCGCTGACTGGCATGGGCAGCGGTTCCGAGGCGGAACAGCGCGTCGCCGCCCTCCTCGAAAAACGCCGCGAACAACTCACCCAGATCCGCGGCGCACTGCGCATCCGCGCGATGCTCGAGGTCTGGCTGTTCGTCCACGTGCCCCTCACCATCGCCCTGATCGCCGCGCTGACCGCGCATGTGATCAGCGTGTTCTACTACTGGTGAGGGGGCGGCGATGGCATTCCTGATCCGCACCATCGACTACACCGCCGCCGGGCGCGAGATTGTGCGCGACCGGGTGGCGGCGCTGACGAGCCTCACGGTAGGGCGCGCAGCTGAGTGCGACATTCACCTGCCCGACCTCGCGGTCGAGCAGCAGCATGTGCGGATCGAGAGCCTGCCGGACGGAACGCTTGCGGTCACGGCGCTCGGCACGCTGGGCTTCACGCTCGATGGGCGGGTGGTCAGCGAAGGCGTGATCGACCCGCGCACCGGGGGCGAGATCGCGCTGGGCGCGGCGCGGCTGGCGGTGGCGCGGGAGGCCGACGGCAGCATCGCGATCACCATCCGCCAGGTCGCCGCCGAAGAGGGCAAAAGCGACGCCCTGCGCGGCTTTGCGCTGGCCAGCGTGCTGCCGAGCAAGCGCGCGATGAGCTGGGTATTTGCCAGCGCGATCCTGCTGTTGCTGCTGGCGATCCCGGTGGCGAGCCATCTGCTGCGTACCCCCGTCAAGAATGATCCCACCGGCAAGACCCCCGGCCAAGTCGTGCTCGACGCCGCGTGGACGAGCGGCGAAATGTCATTGAAGCACCGCAGCCTCGAGAATAACTGCGAAAGCTGCCACGTCGCGGCGTTCGAAAGCGTTCAGGACGAGACCTGCGTCTCGTGCCACAAGGACACCGGCGATCACGCTGCGATGCCGCGCCTTGCCAAAGGCAGCCCGGAGCTTTCGCCGGGCGACGCCGTACAGTGGCGCATCGCGCAAGGGCTGGGCAAGGAAGGCCCGCTGGGCTGCGTTTCGTGCCACTCCGAGCACGAAGGCCCGGTGCGCCAGAAGGCGGGGGGCGAGGCGTTCTGCTCCGATTGCCACAAGGATCTGGGCACCCGGCTGACCGACACAAAGCTCACCGCTGCGCATGATTTCGGCAAGGCGCACCCGCAGTTCCGCCCCGCCTATTTCGCAAGCTTCGGCGCGGCCAAGCCGGTGCGTGCGGCTGTAGGGGCCAAGCCGGTCGAACGCTCCGGCCTCAAATTCCCGCACAATGTCCACATGGACGCGCGCGGCGGCGCGGCGCGGATGGCGGTGAGCCTTGGCCAATACGGCAAGCCGCTCGAATGCAAGGATTGCCATAGCCCCACCGCTGACAAGGCGAGCTTTACCGAGGTGAAAATGGAGGATGCCTGCGAAGGCTGCCACAGCCTCGTATCAGGCCGCACGGCGATCGGCGGGTTCAGCAAGCTGCGCCACGGCGACGTGAAGGACCTTGCTGAAGACTTGGCGCGGATCAGCACCGGCCCCCGCGTGCGCATCGGCCCCGTCCGCCAACGCCCCGGCCAGCTGGGCAGCGCCTCACCTTACAGGGCCGACTTCGGCCGCCCGGTGCGCGCCTATATCGGGCTCTCCAATGCGCTCTCGGCTGGCGGCGTGTGCACCGAGTGCCACCTGCCCACCACCGGGCCGACGGGGCAAGCCGATCTCATGCCGGTCAACCTGCCCGACCGTTTCCTCACCAGCGGCTATTTCAATCACGAGGCGCACAGCCGCGAAAAGTGCTCCGATTGCCACGCGGCGGGCACATCCAAGGCGGCGAGCGACTTGCTCATCCCCGATCTCAAGAGCTGCCGCACGTGCCACCTTGGCGCGACGGCGGTGAAGACCAAAAAGATCGTCCCCTCCGACTGCGCGATGTGCCATGCCTATCACGTGCCGTCCGGGCAATGGCAGGGCTTGAAGCCGCCCAAGGGCCCCTCACCGCATTACAAACCCCCGCCTGCCAAAACCGCAGTTGCAGCCAAGCTCGCAAAGGCTAGACCGTAGCGATGAGCGGGGGCGCTTCTTTTTCGGGCAAGGCGGTTCTGATCGCGCAGATGACCGACATCCACGTCGGCTTCGCGCCCGACGAGAAGCCCGAGGAATTGAACCTCACCCGCTTCCGCGCAACGTTGCAGCGGCTGATCGATGGCCCCAACCGGCCCGATGTGCTGGTGCTGTCTGGCGACATCACCGATCACGGCGACTACGAAAGCTTCGCCAAGACCGCCGATCTGCTGCGCGATTGCCCCTTTCCGATCATCGCGATGGTGGGCAATCACGATAGCCGCGCCGCATTGATGGGCGCGTTCCCGCAGGCCGAACCGGCCGAGGGGGGCTTTCTGCACTGGGTGGTCGACGCGCCGCTCGGGCTCAGGATCATCTGCCTCGATACGCTTGAGGATGGCCGCCACGGCGGGGCGTTCTGCGAAGCGCGTGCGGCATGGCTGGCGGCGCGGCTGGCCGAAGCGCCACGCGCGCCGACTCTGATCTTCATGCACCACCCGCCGGTGGTCGCCGGGATCGACTGGATGGACCCCGCGCCTGATGAGGCCTGGATCGTTCGCCTGCGCGAGGTGCTGGAGGGCCAGTCACAGGTGCTTGCGATCCATTGCGGGCACTTGCACCGCCAGATCACCACGCGCTTTGCGGGCATCCCGCTCGGCGTGACGCCTTCGGTCGCGCCGCTTGTAGCGATGGATTTGAACCCCATCGACGCGAACGCGCCCGACGACCGCGAGCTGATCACCACCGAGCCGCCGACCTATGCCCTGCACCGCTGGGACGGCGAGGCGCTGGTGTCGCATTACGAGCGGGTCGGCGACTGGCAGGTGCTGGCGCGCTTCAACGCGGGCCTTCAGCCGATGATCGAGGGCATGTTCGCCGAGCGGGATTAGTCCAAGCTCGTCATTCCAGCTTCGTCATTGCGAGGAGCCGCAGGCGACGCGGCAATCCATGGCCTGCCTCGCACCTTGATGCTGTGTCAGTCCATGGATTGCTTCGCCTTCGGCTCGCAATGACGAAGTGAGAGCCTACTTCCGCGCATCCGCCCGCAACGGTCCGACCGGCGCAACCCCCACCCAGCGCTTCATATCGACATGGTCCGAGACCTTCCACGGCACGCCGCTGCGGGTCATGAACAGGCGCTCCATCTCGTCCCGCGTGAAGGGCCGCGAGCCGAGCCTGCCGAACACCGCCATCTGCCCGCCGGTCTCGTCCACCGCGCGGTCGCGGTCGATGCCCTTGCTGATCGCGACCGCAGGCGTCGGCGTCTTGGCCCAGGCGATCATTTCGGGCACCGGCGCGGGGCTGAAGCCGTAGAAATTGCGCTGGCTGTCGGGACTGGTGAGCTGCAGCACCTTCATCCCGTTGCGCCCGTCCGCCACATAGGCGAACAGCGAGGCGTTGGTGGTGCCGACGATCACGTCCTCGGCATCGTTGAGCGTCCCGCCGAGTGTCACCTTCTG
>JANNWO010000203.1:0-4158 GCA_031408395.1 Sphingomonadales bacterium
TGTTAATACGCCTCGCGCCAGCCCCGGTTCCCGTTAGCGCTCAGGCCCGCACCAGCGTGCCGGCGCCGCGCGCGGTGAAGAATTCGAGCAGCATCGCATGGCCCACGCGCCCGTCGAGCACCACCGCCGCCTCGCAGCCCGCTTGCACCGCTGCCACGCAGGTCTCGAGCTTGGGGACCATGCCGCCGCGGATCACGCCTTCCTCGCGCAGTTTGGCGATATCGGCGGGGGTGAGATCGGTAAGGAGCTCGCCATCGGCGCCCAGCACGCCCGCCACGTCTGTCAGCAGGAACAATCGCGCCGCGCCGAGTGCCGCCGCGATCGCGCCAGCCATCGTATCGGCGTTGATGTTGTAGGTTGCCCCATCCTCGCCCTGCGCGATCGGGGCAACCACCGGGATCATCCCGGCGGCCACCATCGTGTCGATCACAGTCGTATCGACCGCAGCCGGCTCGCCGACGAAGCCGAGGTCCACGACCCGCTCGATATTGCTGTCAGGATCGCGTGTGGTGCGGGTGACCTTGCGCGCCGTAACAAGACCGCCGTCCTTGCCCGAGATGCCGATTGCCTTACCCCCGGCGGCCGCAAGCCAGCCGACCAGCTCCTTGTTGATAGCGCCCGAAAGCACCATTTCGGCGATCTTGGCGGTGGCTTCGTCAGTGACGCGCAGGCCGTCGACGAATGTGCTTTCCACCCCCAGCCTTGCGAGCATCTGGCCGATCTGCGGGCCGCCGCCGTGCACCACCACCGGGTTGATGCCGACCGCCTTCAAGAGCACGATATCCGCCGCAAAATCGCGCGCGGCCTCGGGATCGCCCATCGCGTGGCCGCCATACTTCACCACGAACGTGCGCCCCGCATAGCGCTGGAAATAGGGTAGCGCCTCGATCAGCACCTCGGCCTTGAACAGATCGGGCGTCTCGGCCCCCACACGAGGTGGCTTGTGGAATTGCTTGTCAGTCACTGGCGTCATGTCCCGTGCGCGCGCTTCACGCTCTTGATCGGCCCCCTAGCGACTTGCGCGCGCGGGGCCAAGCGGCTTGGTGGGCGCGCAAAAACGAAGCTAGGCATTTCATCTGCTTAATGATAAATATCCGCTCCAGGGGCCGCTTCTCTTTGCACGAGAAAGGTGATTATGGGCGACAAGGGCATCGACACACCCGCAGCCGATCCGCAAGGGGACGGCCGGCGTCAGGGCGACCGGCGTAAAGCGCAGGTTCCCTTTGAGGGCGAAGACCGCCGCAAGGGCGATCGTCGCTCCGGTGGCAACCGTCGGGCCAATCCACGCGACGACGGCGGGGGCTAACGCCCTTACATCGTCCCTCGGTTTGAGCGTGCTGCAGGCCCAGCATCGCCTCATACCCCGCCTGCATAATGTGCCCTCAAGTAGCGAAGCTTTGGAGCCCCCTGCGTAGGTCCCAACGCGCGCCCTGCTTTTGATCCGGGCCAAATCCGCCGCAGCGGGTTTGACGCTTCCCATGAGCTCGGGCAATCGGAAGCCATGGGCTTTGCGGGAAAGACACTTGGCTGGGTGCGACCTCGGGCGGCGCGGCTGCGCGCCTTGGCCTCTGATCCGCGGGCGCGGTCCGAGCTTTTGACCCGGCTGCGGTTCGGATCGCGGGTGCATCAGGATATCAGTCTCAGCTTCCCCGATCGCTACCCCCGCCTGTTCACTGCGGCGCGCGATTTGCTCGCGGACCGGGCGGAATTGCGCATTCTTTCATATGGTTGCGCTGCGGGGGAGGAGGTCATCTCCTTGCGTGACTATCTCCCCGAGGCGTCCTTGGTCGGCGCGGAGATCAACCCCGCGCTGCTGCGCCTGTGCCGCGCGCTGCCGCCCGATCCGCGCCGCACCTTCATCGCCTCGAGCCCCGAGACGATTGCCGCGCATGGGCCCTATGATGCGATCTTCGCGATGGCGGTGTTCACCCGGCGTCCCCATGCCGTCGAGGCGCAGGATTTACGCGATATTTCCGTGCATTACCCCTTTGCGCTGTTCGCCGCCGACCTGCGCTTTCTGGCCGAGCAGGTTGCGCCGGGCGGGTTGCTGATTGTGGAGCATGCCCTCTATCTGGTCGAGGATGCGCTGGCCGGCACCGCGATCGGCGCGGCGTTCAGCCCGGTTGAGGGGGTGGGCGATTGGCTCGCCAAGGGTCCGCGCTTTGGTCCGGGCGGCCACAGGATCGAACCGAAACCGCGAATCGCCCGAATCTTCCGACGCGCCGGCGTATAGGGGGTCTGGAGGGGGTCTGGAGCACCTCTGGAGGGGGTCTAAGGGGGGTCTAAACGTGTCTAAAGGGGGTCTAGAGGCGCCTAAAGGGGGTCTAAAACGCGCATCTTTTCGCGCAACCTCCTGATTTTGCTCATTAACGCTATGTTTCACGGCAAAATCGGCACAAGCGCCCCGTCCGGCGCCCTTCCCGTCTACGCGCAGGCGCCCGGGTAGGACATCCCGCGTGCGCGCCTCAGGCCGGATCGATTGCGGCGGCGAGGCTGGCGAAATCCGCGTGCCCTGTCACCGGCGCGATCCGCTCGGCCCACAGCGCGTCGATCTGCTCCGCGATGGCGGGCGGCAGCACTCCGGCATCGCTGGCGACCGCCTGCACCTTGGCCGAATCGCTCGCCGCCGGAACACCGATCCGCTCCTCCATCACCGCGCAGAACATCGCATCGTCGAAGCGGTCCTGGTGCGCGAGCATGAACTCGCGGCTCGTCATGTCCAGCACCTGCGCCGCCTGCGCCTGCGTCAAGGCCAGCCCGAGGAAGTCCGCCATCCGCGCGATCATCGCCGCGCGGTTCTTCGCGGCATAACCATAGCTGGCGAGCAGCGTATCGGGCGCGCCGCGCCGCGCATACCAGCTGAGCAGGTGGGTGACATAATCGCACCCACCCGGCCCGCCTGCGAGCCACAGGGGCCAGAATTCCTCAAGGCTGAGGCTGCCCGGCTCGACATGCCAGCCATCGAAGAAGCGGTAGAACGAGACATAGGTCTCCTTGGGATCGCGCAGCGTGACGATGTAGCGCGCGCCGCCGGGCAGGCGCGCGTATTCGCGGTGCGACTTGAACCCGCGGGGCTGCGCGCGCTGCGCGACGTTCATGTCGAAATCGAGCGGGAGCGCGGTGTCCTCCCACGGGGTCATGCGGCTGATATCGTCGAAGTCCATGTCGCCTGTGCCGGTGGCGGCGATCATGCGGATCTGGTGGAACATCTGCTGCATCAGCGTGGTGCCGCTTTTGGCCCATGAGCTGATGTGGACATCGCTGGGCAGCGGCGCGAGCGGGCGGAAGTGCAGCTGCGGCGCGCTGGCATGGAGCGCGCCCATGTTCATGCCGAACTCCTCAAGCGAGCGCGCGCGACGGTTCAATGGTCCCGGCATGATGTGTCTCGTCCCCTTGCGCGCGCGCTTTCGCGGCGCATCCCCGAGGCGGAGTGTGCCACGCGGACGCGGCGGGGGGAAGTGGTAGCGGTTTGGCCGTTGCGCTGGCCCACCCCCGGCCCCTCCCGCAGGCGGGAGGGGAGAAGGACGGCGCAACCAGTCCCCCTCCCGCTTGCGGGAGGGGTTAGGGGTGGGAACTCCTTGCCTCCCAAACACATCGAGCATAAATATCTGAAATGCCAGCATGGAAGCCCCGCGACACCGCCCGCGCCCGGTCGCTGCGGCGCGAGGCGACGCCGGCGGAGCGGGCGCTGTGGCAGTATCTTGCGCGCGGCCAACTTGGCGTGCGGTTCAGCCGCCAGATGCCGGTTGGGCCGTTTTTCGCCGACTTCCTGTGCCGCGAGCTGTCGCTGGTGATCGAGCTTGACGGCCATAGCCACGACGTCGCTCCGGAGCGCGATGCGTCCCGCGACGCGTGGATGGCCGCGCATGGTTTCGCGGTGCTGCGCTTCACCAACGCCGATGTGCACGCGAATGTCGAAGGCGTGGTGACCGCGATCCGCGCCGAGGTGGAGCGGCTGCGCGGTCTGCGCTGATCCGCCCTCCCGCCTGCGGGAGGGCCGCGAGACTTACTGAGCCGCAGGCGAAGTTAGGCGCAGCAGGGTGGGCATCCCCGGCGCTGCCCTTGAAGGGGCCCACCCCTAACCCCTCCCGCACGCGGGAGGGGGACGCTCTTCTCCCCTCCCGCTTGCGGGAGGGGCCGGGGGTGGGGTGCCCGCGG
>JANNWO010000204.1:0-2812 GCA_031408395.1 Sphingomonadales bacterium
GGTATAGTTGAACCCGCCGGTGAAGACGAGGCCGTCGATCGGCTCGAAATCAACCGTCCCGAAGACCGACCACGAGGTGTTGTCGACCGCGAAGCGCTCCCGTGTCAGACCCGTTCCGGTCCCGCCGAGGATCGAGCCGAGCGGCAGGCCGAGGCCGGCTTCGGCGTTGCGCAGCACGGCGTTACCCACCGCGATGCGCTGGGCAGCTGTCGGGTTAGCCGGCAGCAGGCTGGCAGGCGCGGCCTGGATCGCCGCAAAGTTGCGGAAATCGCGGCCAACGGTCAGCGAGCTGTCCTGGCTGATCGACTCGTCGAAGTAGTAGCCGCCGAGCAGGAAGTTGATCGGACCGTCGAAGTCCGAGGCAAGGCGTAGTTCCTGCGTGAAGGTGTCGACGCCCTGAGCCCGCGTTTCCACGGTGATGTCGGCACTGGTGAAGTCGACGTCCTGCGAGAAGCCGTTGCGCAGCTCACGGTAGGCGGTGATCGAGGTCAGCGTGAAGCTGCCGACATTCCAGTCCACCTGGCCCGAGAAGCCGTAGTTCTCGTTGGTGTTGACCGGAACGACGTTGAGGAAGTTGTCGTTGCTGAAGAAGTCGGTCGGGAACTGGCCGCCCACGCCGCCGATGGCGAGCTGGGTGAGGCCGCCGACCACGAGGTTGCTGGTCTGGCAGCACACTTCGTCGATCTTGCCGTAGTCGCCGATCAGGCGGATCTTGAGATCGGCACTGGGCTCAATGAGCAGTTGGCCGCGCACCGACCAGCGGTCGCGGTTGTTGATCTCGGCATTGTTCAGATTGACGATGCGGCCAAAGCCGTCGCGCTTCTGGTATGTGCCGTCGACCGACCAGGCAATGTTTTCGCTGATCGGACCTGTCACTTCGCCGCGCAGGAACATCTGATTGAAGTTGCCGTAAACCGCTTCGACCTGACCGCCGAATTCGTATTGCGGTTCCTTGGTGACGACCGAAATCACGCCGGCGCTCGCGTTCTTGCCGAACAATGTCGACTGCGGCCCGTTGAGCACTTCGATGCGGCTGATCATGTTGAGGTCGGACAGGGCCGAGGCCGAGCGCGAACGGAACACGCCGTCGATGAACACGCCGACCGACGGCTCGATGCCGAAGTTGTTGTCGCCGTTGCCGAAGCCGCGGATGATGAAGGTGGTGGCAGACGAGGTCTGCAGCTGGCTCACGCGAAGCGAAGGAACCACGGTCTGCAGGTCGAGAACGTCGCGGATCTGTGCGCGCTCGATCGTCTCGCCGCTGGTCACCGACACGGAGATCGGCACTTCCTGAAGCGTCTGTTCGCGCTTGGACGCGGTGACGATGATGACGTTGCTGGCCTCAAGCTCAGGCTCGGCGGGCTGCTCGTCCTGAGCGAAAGCCGCACCCGGCATCGCGAGGGCAACGGTGGCCGCACCTGCAAGCAGGATGAATCGATATGAGCCGGCCGCGCCGGTGAAGTTCGAATGCATGGAAGCTCCTCTCCAAATTTCGCGCGATCCCGGCGCCCATTCTCGGGCACGCACTGTTCCGTGCGCTCTTTTCCGCGATCGTGTAATTTACTGCTAATCCAGCGCAGCCTCAGCTACAAGCCGCACACCCGCGCTTTTCGGGGGCATTCCGGGATGCTGTTGCGCAAGAGTCACACTGCAAAAGCCCTTGTGAAGCCCCGCGAGCGACCCTGACCCTTGCCCCGCGCACCCACCCCTGCTAGGCGCCGCGGCGATGTTGCAACGCAGCACATTCGCGTGCGCGGCCCAAAAATAGTGTGGGCCGTAGCGTCTCGGATTGGCGCCTAACCGTCACGAACCTTTTGTAGATGCAGTGCGCCCGCCGTCCTGCGCCGTTTCAAACTCCGGATGCCCTCGCGTCCGGCCTTTCACCGGAAGTGCCCCGAATGTCGTCCGCCCTTAGAAATATCGCCATCATCGCCCACGTTGACCATGGCAAAACCACGCTGGTCGACCAGCTGTTCCGCCAGTCCGGCACCTTCCGTGAGAACCAGCGGATCGAAGAACGCGCGATGGATTCGGGCGATCTCGAAAAGGAACGCGGGATCACCATTCTCGCCAAGTGCACCAGCGTCGAGTGGCACTCGGAAAATGGCGACACCACCCGCATCAACATCATCGACACCCCCGGGCACGCCGACTTCGGCGCCGAAGTGGAGCGCATCCTGTCGATGGTCGACGGCGTGATCCTGCTGGTCGACAGCGCGGAAGGCGCAATGCCGCAGACCAAGTTCGTGACCGGCAAGGCGCTGGCGCTGGGCCTGCGTCCGATCGTCATCGTCAACAAGATCGACCGGTCTGACAGCCGTCCGCAAGAAGTGCTCGACGAAGTGTTCGACCTGTTCGTGAGCCTCGATGCGGCAGACGATCAGCTCGAATTCCCGGTGCTCTATGCCTCGGGCCGTGATGGCTATGCCAGCGACGACCAGGAGCGGCGCGAGGGCAGCCTGGCCCCATTGTTCGAGAAGATCATCGAGCACGTTCGTGCGCCGGGCCTCGATCCCGATGCGAAGTTCAGCTTCCTTGCGACGCTGCTCGACCGTGACAACTTCATGGGCCGCGTCATCACCGGCCGCGTCCAGTCGGGCACGATCCGGGTCAATGATCCGATCCACGCCATCGACATGGACGGCAAGGTGATTGAAACCGGCCGCGCAACCAAGCTGATGAGCTTCGACGGGCTCGAGCGCGTGCCGGTCGAATTCGCCCGCGCCGGCGACATCATCGCGCTTGCCGGCCTCGAAAAGGCGACCGTCGCCAACACCATCTGCGATCCCAGCGTGAGCGATCCGATCGCCGC
>JANNWO010000205.1:0-2848 GCA_031408395.1 Sphingomonadales bacterium
CTTGTATTTGAATCGGCGTTGGAATGTCATAGCCCGATTCCGTGACGGCACGGAGCAATTCATCTGATAGGCCGAGATCGGCAAAACGCATAATGTGCCCAGCTGTACAAGCTGCCGGTGATCTTCCTGTGCCAGAACAACCGTTACGGCGAGCACACCGCTTACGCCGACCACACCGACAGCCCGAACATCGCCAGCCGCGCGGCGGGCTACGGGATGCCCGGCGTGACGGTCGACGGCAACGACGTCCACCAGATCTACCCCGCGATGGTCGAAGCCGTCGCCCGCGCCCGTGCTGGCGAAGGGCCGACGCTGGTCGAGGCCATGTGTTACCGCATGATGGGCCACTTCTTCGGCGCGGACTTCAGCTACATGCCTCCCGAACACATCGCCGAAATGAAGGCCGAAGATCCGCTGCCCAAGCTGCGGCAGGTGATGCTCGACTACCAGTTCACCGAGGAGGAGCTGGACGCCATCGTTGCCGATATCAACGCGCAGATCGATGCGGCTGTCGAACACGCGCTGGCCGCGCCGCTGCCCGATACCGATGAAATCTACAAAGACGTGCTCGAGGAGACCGCCTGATGGCCCAGATCACCATGACCCAGGCGCTGAACCTCGCAATCGACGAGGCGATGGCCGACGATCCGGGCGTATTCTGCCTTGGCGAGGATGTCGCCGCCAAGCAGGGCGGCGGGGTGTTCAAGATCACTTCGGGCCTCACCGAGAAATATGGGGCGAACCGCATCCGCGCGACGCCGATCTCCGAAACCGCGATCATCGGCGCAGCAGTGGGCGCGGCGCTCGCAGGCCAGCGTCCGATTGCCGAGATCATGCTGATGAACTTCGTCGGCGTGTGCATGGACCAGATCGTCAACCACGCCGCCAAGCTGCGGTTCATGTCGGGCGGGCAGACCCCGTGCCCGATCGTGATCCGCACCACCACCGGGGTCGGCGTCGGCTTCGGCGGGCAGCATTCGGACATGCTCGAGGCGTGGTTCGCCCACGTCGCGGGCATCCACGTCGTCACGCCGAGCAACGCCGCCGACGCGCGCGGGCTGATGCGCGCCTCGATCGACGCCAATGACCCGGTGATCTTCATCGAGAACATCCTGTGCTACGGCCTCAAGTCGGAAGATCCCGGTCCGGGCTACCGCGTGCCGCTCGGCAAGGCAGCGATCGCGCGTGAGGGCACCGATATCAGCCTCATCACCTATGGCCGCACCGTGCTCGATGCGCTGGCGGTGGCCGATGATCTCGCCAAGGAAGGCATCAGCGTCGAGGTGATCGACCTGCGCACCATCGCTCCGTATGACGAGGCGACCGTGCTGGCATCCGTGCGCAAGACCGGCCGCGCGATCACGCTGCATGAAGCGGTGCGTCCGTTCGGCACCGGGGCGGAACTCGCGGCCAACATTCAGGAAAAGTGCTGGGACAACCTCAAGGGCCCGGTGCGGCGCATCGGCGGGACGTTCTCCGCCGTGCCGTTTGCCACGCACCTCGAACAGGCATGGATTCCGCAGAAGTCGGACATCGTCGCACAGATCAAGGCATCGGTAGGCAAGCTCTAGAATGGCATCAGAAATCCGCATCCCCAAGCTCGGCATGAGCGCTGTTGAAATGACCCTCGTTGAATGGATGTTCGGCGAGGGCGAAAAGGTGGAGAAGGGCGACATCATCTACACTGTCGAGACCGACAAGAGCACCACCGAGATCGAGGCGCAGGCCAGCGGGATCATCCATCCCACCGGTGAGGAGGGCGCGGTCTTCAAGGTCGGCGATCTTATCGGCACGATCGACGAGTGAGCACTCCGCGCGAGATGCTGGCGGCGGTCTATGCAGCTGCCGGGACGCGCGATTGGGACGCGGTCGAAAGCCTGCTCCACCCCGACTTCGTGCTCTACGAGGCGAACGCGCTGCCGTTCGCGGGCGAGTGGCGGGGCAAGGACGCACTGCAACGCTGCGCTGCCGCGATGTATGGCACTTGGGCGGAGGCCAAGGTCGAGATCCTCGATATCACCGGCGGCGAGACCCACGCGGTGGTCGTCATCCGGCTGACCATGCACCCAAAGGACGGCAGCGAAGCCTTCGTCCAGACCGTCTGCGAGGCGGGGAGCTTCGAGGACGGGCTGCTCAAGGAATTGCGCATCCACTACTTCGATGCCGCCGAGGTTGCGGCACGGGCGTAAAGACGCGCCTGAAGACATCCTCGCGCGGTCCCGATAAGGACAGGTGCATGGCCCGGCTGCTCCTGTTCAACAAACCCTTCGGCGTGCTGTCGCAATTCACCGACAAGGGATCGCCGACCGAGCGTGCGACCCTGTCGGAATTCATCGACGTGAAGGGCGTCTACCCTGCCGGACGGCTCGACCGGGACAGCGAGGGGCTGCTGCTGCTGTGCGACGACGGGCAACTCCAGGCGCGGATTGCCGATCCCCGGTTCAAGATGCCCAAGACCTACCTCGTGCAGGTCGAGGGCGATCCGCAGGACGCGGATCTGGAACCCCTGCGCCAAGGCGTCCGCCTGAACGACGGCATGACCCTCCCCGCCGAGGTCGCCCGAATCGATGCGCCGGCGCTTTGGCCCCGCGATCCGCCGATCCGCGTGCGCAAAGCGATCCCCGACAGCTGGCTGAGCATCACGATCCGCGAGGGGCGCAACCGGCAGGTGCGCCGCATGACCGCGGCGGTTGGCCTGCCCACCTTGCGGCTGGTGCGCTGGTCGATCGGAGACTGGACCGCTGAGGGAATCGCGCCGGGCGAATTCCGCGAGGTCTCAGCCTAGTCCTCGTCCTCGCCCTCGTCCTCGACGTCGAAAGCGATGCTTCCGGCGTTGTAGAGCGCGGCG
>JANNWO010000206.1:0-10972 GCA_031408395.1 Sphingomonadales bacterium
TCTTTGCCTCGGCCGCAGCGCGGCGGACCTTGTCCTCTTCAGCGAATTTCGCGGCGTGCCGCAGATCGAGGTCACCTTCGACATCGACGCCAACGGCATCGTCAACGTCAGCGCCAAGGACAAGGGCACGGGCAAGGAACAGCAGATTCGCATCCAGGCATCGGGGGGCCTTGCCGACGCCGACATCGACCAGATGGTCAAGGATGCCGAAAAGTTCGCGGAAGAGGACAAGAAGCGCCGGGCGGCCGCAGAAGCGCGCAACCAGGCCGACAGCCTCGTCCATGCGACCGAAAAGCAGCTGGAAGAACACGGCGCCAAGATCGAAGCAGGCACCAAGTCTGAAGTCGAGGCGGCGATTGCCGCAGTCAAGACTGCGCTCGAAGGCGGCGATGCCGATGACATCAACGCCAAGTCGCAGGAACTCACTCAGGTGGCGATGAAGATGGGCCAGCAGATCTACGAAGCGCAAGCCGCCGCCGGCCCCGAGGGCGAAGCGGAAGCTGCGGGCGAGAAGCCGGCCGACGAGGAAGTCGTCGACGCCGAGTTCTCCGAGGTCGACGAAGACAAGAAGGGCTAAGGCCCCGATGCAATTCAGCGCGCCGCCGATGCGTCCGGATCCTGTATCCGGCGCATCGGCGGCGGCTGGTCACCGGGAATAGGTCACGCACATGTCCAGCGCCCAGCTTGATTACTACGCCACGCTCGAAGTCACCCGCGATTGCGACGCGGCGATGCTCAAAGGCGCCTATCGCAAACTCGCGATGAAGTACCACCCGGACCGTAATCCGGGTGATGCCGCGTGCGAGGCCCAATTCAAGGCAATCAGCGAGGCCTACGACTGCCTCAAGGACCCGCAAAAGCGCGCGGCCTATGATCGTTACGGTCACGAGGCCTTCACCCAGGGCATGAACGGCGGAGGTGGCGGAGGCCCCTTCGGCGGCGGTTTTGGCGGGGGTCGGGGCGACTTTGCCGACATCGGCGATATCTTCGAGACGATCTTTGGCAGCGCCTTTGGCGGGGGCGCGCAGCAGCGCCAACCCAACCGGCGCGGTGCGGACCTGCGCTACGACATGCAGGTCAGCCTTGAAGAGGCCTTCAACGGCAAATCGACCGAGATCGAGATCGAGGTCTCGCAATCCTGCGACACTTGCGACGGTACCGGCGCAACTCCGGGCACTTCGCAACGCCAGTGCAACCTGTGCCACGGTGCCGGGAGCGTGCGCGCCAAGCAGGGCCTGTTCGTGATCGAGCGGCCGTGCCCGACCTGCAGCGGCCGCGGCACAGTAATCGAGAACCCCTGCCGTGTCTGCCGGGGCGAGGGGCGCATCGATAAGGCCCAGACCCTCAAGGTCGATATTCCCGCCGGCGTCGACACCGGCACCCGGATCCGTCTCGCCGGCAAGGGCGAGGCCGGCCCACGCGGCGCACCTTCGGGTGATCTCTACATCTTCCTCCACGTGAAACCTCACACGGTTTTCGAGCGTGAAGGCACGACGCTCGCCACCCGCGTGCCGGTGAGCTTCACAACCGCGGCACTCGGCGGCTTCGTCGAGATCCCGGATCTGGACGGCACCACCAACCGGCTCGAGATTCCGGTGGGCATCCAATCAGGCAAGCAGCTGCGGATTCGCGGCGCCGGGATGCCGGTGCTGCAAGGACGCGGGCGCGGCGATCTGGTTGTCGAAATCATGGTCGAGACACCGACGCGGCTCTCGAAGCGCCAGAAGGAAATTCTGGAGGAGTTCAAGTCGACTGAGACCGGCGATGAATGCCCGGAAAGCCGCAGCTTCTTCGCCAAGCTCAAGGACGCCTTCGGGGGCTAGGCCGCCATGCTGCCCTCGCTCTTGATCGTCGACGACTTTCTGTCGGACCCGTGGGCGGCACGGCGCGCAGCGCTGGGGCTTGGCTATGATCCGGCGCTCCAGCATGGCAACTTTCCGGGCCTCAATTCCTCCGTCCCCTTGGCGACTGCGCCGATCGACACGGCGGTTTCAAACTTACTCGGAGTGAAGCTCGGCCCGGCGCCGGGCACCCAGCACGGTCATTGCCGCCTGACGTCAAAGGGCGCGAAGGGCAAAAGCGGCGTACACATCGACCCCGCCGCCTATTCCGGCATCCTCTACCTCTCGCGGCCCGAGGACTGCGCCATGCCTCATGCAGGAGGTACCGACTTCTTCCGCCACAAGCGCACCGGACTGGAAGCCGTGCCGCAGGATCCGGCGAAGATCGCCGCGAGCGGCTACGGCGACCTTAACGCGCTCGTCGATCACGTGGTCAACCTCGACACCACCAACGCGGCCAAGTGGGAACGCACAATGCGCGTGCCTGCGCGCTTCAACCGGTTGCTGCTGTTCTCGCCCTGGCAATTTCACAACGCTGCACCCGGATTCGGGACCACGCCGGAAGATTCGCGGCTGGTCATGCTATTGTTCTTCGGGCCGAGGGGTTAGGCCTGGCGGGGGTAGGCGCGCAGGATTAGCCCATCCGATCGCGCACCTCGAGCCGGAT
Organism: Sphingomonadales bacterium; assembly: GCA_031408395.1. Lineage (GTDB taxonomy): Bacteria > Pseudomonadota > Alphaproteobacteria > Sphingomonadales > Sphingomonadaceae > Erythrobacter. The sequence goes on from JANNWO010000206.1 coordinate 2,509, forward strand.
GTGCTCGATCAGCCTCTTCTGGCAGCGCCCCGACGCTTCCTCCTCATCCAGCACAGCGAGAAATGCCGCGCGCTTTCCTGCGCTTATCGTCTCGGCAGGGACCGACCCGCCGACTGTTGAGGCGACCAGATCGATCATCCGCTCTGCCCCGTGCAGGCGCCCCCACAGATAGTCGTTCTCGCGGTAGTCGCGGCTGAAGAAGGCGCCGAAATTGTAGAACTCGATGCCCCGCAATGTCGCCGTCGTCCCGCCTTCGCGGATCGAGCGCGCGTCAGCGGGTGAGATGCGGTCGATCTTGACCGGGTTGAATTCGTCGATCCCCTCGCGCCGCGAAAGGGGGAGAGTGGCAACGTCGTAGAAGGGAAAGCCGAGATAGGTGAGCAGCATCCGCCGCTTCAGCACCTTGGGCATGTCCTCAAGCGCCTCGATCAGAAGCTCCTCGGCGGCGAGGTCGGTAGCGGGCAGAAGCCGCTCGGTAGCTAGAAAATCGAGCACCGCGCCGGGCTGGTGAAGCGCATCCGCCGCCAGCTCGGCAAAGCGCACGGAATGCAACACATCCTCGTCGGCGCGGTAATAGACCGCGAGAATCTCGTAGAGCCGGTCGCGCGCGCGGTCGCTCGCGTCCTCGGAAATGTCCGGATCGAGCTGCCAGTCGCGCGCCAATTTGCGTGCCAGCATCTCCAGGCGCCGCACCCTAAAGCCTGTATCGTGGGCGCGGAAAAAGGCGATCGCCTCGACCGTAGCGCCGCCTTGCGCATCGGTGAGCCGCATCAGCCCGCGCGCCTCGATCTCGCCGCGCATCGCCTCGGCTAGCGGGGCGGTGTCCACCATCGGCTGCCCGGCGGCCTTCAATGTCAGCGAGGCAAGCTGGTCGAGGACTGCCTCGAACTTTGTGAGCGCATAGGCACCGAAGGCATAACCGGCACGCTCGGCGGCGGCCTGCTGGGCCTTGGCGCGCCAACCGGCCAGACGCTTGGGACTAGGTCGGTCGAGCAGGAAGGTGTAGCCGAACAGCTTCTCCACCGCGCGGTCGATGTCGGGCTGCAGCTCCATAACGATACGCTTCAGCCGCGCCGCATCGCGCGATTGCTGCTCGATCCGTTCCAGATCATCGCGGATCGGCTGTTCGCGCGGGATCGTCGATAGCGAGCCGAAGATCGCGCCGAAGAAGCCGATCTCGCGGGCGCGCATGGCAGGCGTTGGCCCGGCACCGTCGGGACGCGGGTCGAGATAGACGAAGCGGCGGTCGACTTCGCGCTGGGCGGGGCGACCGTAGAGCCCGGCAAGCGCCGCTCCAAACGGGGCGTTGACCAGCACCGCCCCGTCGATCAGCGCGACCTCGTCGATGGAGCCGCGCGCCACATGGGCTGGCATGATGCGTGCCAGAAATGCGCCGCGGGTCTCCCATAAATGCCCCTCGGCCTCGGCGAGCCGGTCGATCTCGCCAATGGTGAGCGGCGGGAAGGCGCCGGGGAAGCTCGCCGTGGCGCGCGCGGCCAGCACCAGCTCGAGCGGATCGGCGAGCCGCCCGCCCTGCCGCTTGCTACCGCCTTCGCCGATGCGGGCGCGGAAGGTGATGGGGAGGCGATGCTCGCTCTCGTCAACCTGTGGGGGCGAATTGAGACGAAGGGTCTCGGGGTGGCCGCGAAAGTCGGTGGCGGTCACCGCAAGATCGATTGGGTAACCCGCGGGAAGCAGCGGGATCCCGTCGCCTTCCTCGGCCATGCGGGTCAGCGCCTCGAAAAGCATGCCGGAGAAGCGTTCGCCCGAGAACGGCGGGCCAAACCAGCGCCCGCGCACGAGCCGCGAGACCTTGCTGCGCACCTCGGCGCGGGTCTCGGGCGAGACGGTGGCGCTGACCGCGTTGCCGGGGCGACTCAGGAACCACTCGGCGATTGGCTGCGCCCACAGCTTGCCATAACGCCACATCGGCTCGGCGTCCTTGTCGGTAAGGGCGCTCACATCGGCGTTGGTGAGCCACAGGTCGGTCAAAGGCTCAAGGCTGTGCCCGGCATGGATCGCCTGGGCGAGGAACACCGCATTGATCCCGCCCGCGCTCGCCCCCGTTAGGATGTCGGGCAGGACGCGCACCTGCAAGCCGTGGTCGCGCTCGATCACGCCGAGGAAATCGCGATAGGCCGCCGCCACGCCGTTCAGCGAAGTTGGCGCCGGGCTGTGGAAGGCGCGGCTCGCCCGGGCCAGGTGCCAGACCTCTTTGGTGATGCCGTGCATGTAGACCGCGAGACTGACCCCGCCGTAGCACACAAGAGCGAGGCGCAATTCCTTCTGGCGCATGACAAGTGTCTAGCGGGGAAGACCGGCGCAATGCAATTGCGTTCGTCATCTGTTCTCGATATGGCAAGTAAATATGGCAAAAACCAAGCGCCGATACGTGTGTCAGGAATGCGGGTCGGTTTCCCACCGCTGGCAGGGGCAATGCGCCGATTGCGGGCAGTGGAACACACTGGTTGAGGACGTGCCGGCGACAGTCTTCTCGCAGAAACATCACCTGTCGAGCGGCGGGCGGGCGGTGGTCTTTGAGCCGCTGAACGCCCCGACCCAGCTGCCGGTGCGCAAATCGACCGGCATGGCCGAGTTCGACCGCGCGCTGGGCGGCGGGCTGGTGCCGGGCTCGGCAGTGCTGCTCGGCGGCGATCCCGGCATCGGCAAATCGACGCTGTTGCTGCAATGCGCCGCGACCATCGCGCGCGGCGGCAACGACGTGGTGTACGTGAGCGGTGAGGAGGCGCCGGGACAGGTGCGCCTTCGCGCAAGCCGCATGGGCGTGGTCGATGCGCCGATCAGGCTCGCTTCGGAAACATCGGTCCGCGATATCCTTACCACCCTCGCACAGGGCGAGCCGCCCGCGCTGCTGGTGATCGATTCGATCCAGACCATGCACTCCGACACCATCGAAGGCGCGCCCGGCACAGTATCTCAGGTGCGCGGCTGCGCGCTAGAACTGATCCGCTACGCCAAGGAGAGCGGCTGCGCGGTCGTGCTGGTTGGCCACGTCACCAAGGACGGCAGTATCGCAGGCCCGCGCGTGCTCGAACACATGGTCGACGTTGTAATGAGCTTCGAGGGAGAGCGCTCGCACCAGTACCGTATCCTGCGCGCCTTGAAGAACCGCTTCGGCGCGGTTGACGAGATCGGGGTCTTCGCCATGGCGAGCGAGGGGCTGGAAGAAGTCGCCAACCCCTCGCTCCTGTTCCTTTCAGGCCGCGAGACGCCGTTGGCGGGCAGCGCGGTGTTCCCGGCGCTTGAGGGAACGCGACCGGTTCTTGTGGAAATTCAGGCGCTGATCGTGCGGCTGCAATCGGGTGCCACCCCGCGCCGCGCAGTGGTCGGCTGGGACAGCGGGCGACTCGCGATGCTGCTCGCCGTTCTGGAGAGCCGTTGCGGGCTCAATTTCTCATCTGCCGAGGTCTATCTCAACATTGCGGGCGGCTACCGCCTCACCGACCCGGCTGCCGATCTTGCGGTGGCCGCCGCGTTGGTCTCGGCGCTCGCCGACCGGGCGCTGCCCGACAAGGCCGCATGGTTCGGCGAAATCAGCCTTGCGGGCGAAATTCGTCCCGTCGCTCACGCCTCCTTGCGCTTGCGGGAGGCGGCGAAACTCGGCTTTGCGCGCTGCTATGGCCCCGCCGGAGCGGCCAGCGGTGGAGCGGGCGCGGAGTATCGCGGACTCGCTGCCCTTGCAAACGTCGTTGACCAGGTGATGGGCAGCGCATAATTCTGCCAACCATGACAGCTCTCGACATCATTATCGCTTTTATCGTCATCGTCGCCGCGGTGGGCGGCTTCATGCGCGGGCTGGTGCAGGAAGTGCTCAGCCTTGCCTCGTGGATCATGGCGGCGCTGGCGATCCATTTCATGCACCCCGCGTTGTCCGATGGGCTGCGAACTTTCTACCAGGCCGAACCGGCAGTCTCGTTGCTCGCCTTCGTGCTGCTGCTGCTTGTTCCCTATGCTGCGATCAAGATTATCATCGGCAATGTCAGCGAGGCCTCCGACGGCGCGGTGCTGGGCCCGATCGACCGCGTGCTCGGCTTCGGCTTCGGCGCGGTAAAGGGCGCGCTGATCGCGATCTTCGCCTTTGCGCTGCTGGTCACCGGCAACGACGACAGCTGGGGCTATAACGGCCGCCCGCAATGGATCACCGGCGCGCGTACCTATGCCGCAGCCGACGCGTTCTCACGGCAGCTCTTACCCGAGATCGGCCTGCGCCGTGACCGGCTGCGCAGCGAGAGCGAAGCTGCGGCGGCCCGCGCCAAGCGCTTCCGCAAGTAGCGCCCGAGTGACAGACGCGCCTCGTGCGAAGCTCTATTCGCCCGCGCTGCTCGGCCTTGCGACAGGGCTTGCGCAGTTTCCGCTGACGGGCGACCTGCCGCTGCGCGCCGAGGCCCGTTCGCGCAGCTGCGGCAGTGTCATCGCGCTAGGCCTTGCGCTCGGCGATAACGGAGCCATCGCTCGGATAGGGATGACAGTCAGCGCGTGCGCGATCGGCCAGGCCTCGGCGGCGCTGCTGGCGCAAGGCGCACTCGGGGCCGAGCCCGCGCTTCTGCGCGACACCGCCGAAGCGCTCGCTGGGTGGCTGGCGGGGGACGGCCACCTTCCCAACATCTGGCCCGGCCTCGCACCGCTCACTCCGGCGCGCGATCATCCGGGGCGACACGGCGCGCTGCTATTGCCGTGGAAGGCCGCGTGCGAGGCGCTTTCAAGCCACGAAGTCAGCCGCTAGGGACATGAGCCACAAGATCGCTCACGGGGGCGGCAAAGGGGATTGTAGCAACATGGCAGAGGCGCAGGCGCTGGCGGCACGCGAGCCGAGCGATAAAGAAATCCGGCTGGTGATCGGCGCATCATCTGCGGGCACCATCTTCGAATGGTACGATTTCTTCATCTACGGCACGCTCGCCTACATCCTCAAGGATGCCTTTTACGCCACCGACAACGAAACGCTTGGCCTGTTGCTGGTTTGGTCGACCTTCGCGGTGGGCTTCGCCTTCCGCCCGCTGGGCGCGGTATTGTTCGGCTTTCTGGGCGATCGGCTGGGGCGCAAATACACCTTCCTCGTGACGGTGACGCTGATGGGGATCGCCACCGCCGGCGTCGGCCTGATCCCCACCATCGACACCATCGGCGTGGCAGCGCCGATCATCGTCATCCTCCTGCGTGTCGTTCAGGGCCTTGCGCTGGGCGGCGAATACGGGGGCGCGGCGATCTATGTTGCCGAGCATGCTCCGCCCGAGAAGCGCGGATTTTACACAAGTTTCATTCAGGCGAGCGTGGCGGGCGGCTTCGTGCTCTCAATCATCGTCGTCATCGTCTGCCGCGCGCTGATCCCGGCAGACGCGTTTGCTGCATGGGGCTGGCGGGTACCGTTTCTGCTGTCGATCGCGCTGCTCGCGATCTCGCTATGGATGCGGTTGAAGCTTTCCGAAAGCCCCGTTTTTCAGGCGATGAAGGCTGCAGGCGAGACCTCGGGCAACCCCTTTGTCGAAAGCATGACCTACCCCGGTAACCCCAAGCGCCTGTTTGTCGCACTGTTCGGCATAACCGGCATCCTGACCACGGTGTGGTACACGGGCTTCTTCTCGGCGATGAGCTTCCTGCGCGGACCGATGCATGTCTCCGACCTCACGGTCGAGTTGGTGCTGCTGGTTTCGGGTCTGATCGTGATGAGCTTCTACGTCATCATCGGCAAGTGGTCGGACCGGGTAGGGCGCAAGCGTCCGATTATCATCGGTGCGGCGGCGACACTGGTGCTGCTCTTCCCGCTATTCTGGCTGATGGGGAGCTTCGCCAACCCAGGACTATCGGCCGCCGCCGAAAAAACTCCTGTGGTTGTGAGCGGCCCCGAATGTGTCACCGATCCCTTCGCCGAGCTGTTTCAGCGCGACCAGACCGAGTGCGGCAAGGTGCTCGAAACGCTCACCGCCTCGGGCGTTGTGTACACGCTCAAGCCCGCCGAGACTTTGAGCATCACAGCGGGAGGACAGCCTGTCGTGATCGACCCCGCTTGGCTGGCCGATGGAGCAGCGCGCAAGAAAGGACTGCAGGGTGGACTTTCGGCATACGGCTTCGATTTCAGCAAGCATGAGCCGTCGATCGGCGGCGTGATCGGGATCATCGGCGTCTTGCTGGCGCTGGGGATGCTCTCGGCGCTGACCTATGGATCGGTCGCGGCGCTGCTTTCCGAGATGTTCCCACCGCGCATCCGCTATTCTTCGATGTCGATCCCCTACCACATCGGCGCAGGCTATCTCGGAGGGTTCCTGCCGCTGATCGCCGGGGTGATCGTAGCGCGCACCGGGGATATCTATGCCGGGCTGTGGTACACTTGGGTCGTGGTCGCATTCGGGCTGGTGGTGGCGTGGTGGGGCATTCCGGACGGGCCGCCGAAAGATTTTGCCGATGATTGATTCAGGTCCGCCCGTGCCTCCCTCCAGCCTACGCCTGACCGTCGACAAGGATGCTCTGGCCGCGAACTGGCGGGCGTTAGACACCCTCTCGGGAACCGCCAAAGCGGGCGCTGCGGTGAAGGCAGACGCTTATGGTCTGGGAGTGGACACCTGCGTTCCAGTGCTTCGTGACGCCGGGTGCGAGAACTTCTTCGTTGCCCATTGGAGCGAGGTTGCGGGCGTCGTAGCGTATGTTCCGGGCGCGCAGGTGGCTGTCCTCCACGGCGTTCTGACCGAGGCCGACTGCGCCTATGCCCGGTTAACCGGCGCGGTCCCGGTCATCAACTCGCTCGAACAGGCTGAGCTTTGGACGGCGACGGGGGGAGGGCGCTGCCACGTGATGGTCGACACCGGCATCAACCGCCTCGGCATCTCCGTAACCGAGGCAAATGACCCAAGAATTGCCGCGCTCCAAGTCGACATCCTGATGAGCCACCTCGCCAGCGCGGACGAGAGGACAGCGATGAACCGGATGCAAGCGGAGTTGCTGCAAGAAGCAGCGGATGCGATTGCGCACCGGCGCCTTAGCCTCGCCAACAGCGCCGGTATCGCGCTCGGGCCGGATTTCGCCTTTGACGTCACCCGGCCGGGCCTTGCGCTTTACGGCGGGGTGCCGCGCTCCGAACTGGCTGGCCACATCCGCCCCGTCGTCCGGGTCGAGGCGCAGCTTTTGCAATGCCGGCAGATCGCGCCGGGCGAGGGTGTGGGCTACAACGCCAGCTTCATCGCCAACACCCACATGCGGGTCGGCACGGTATCGATCGGCTATGCTGACGGCTTTCTGCGCCAGCGCGGTCCAGGCAATGCCCTGCTGCACGAAAGCCGCTCGCTCCCGATCCTTGGCAAGGTGTCGATGGACATGGTGGTGGTGGACCTTGCGCAAGCGCCCGACCTGGTCGCCGGGGATTGGCTTACCGTCCCTTGGGACATCACCGATGCTGCACAGCAAAAAGGCCTTTCTTCCTATGAAATGCTGACACTTATCGGCAGACGACTGGGCCGCGGATAGGCTCTTCGACCGGCGCTTATTGCACCGCAGCTTGTGCAGGTGCTAAGGTAGCGCCATTGGGTCACATATTGGGGTCGAACTGAACTATGGCAGGCAGGTCAAAAGCGGCAACCGGCGAAGCGGGCGATGCCATCATCATCAAGAAGTACGCCAACCGGCGGCTCTACAACACCTCCTCGTCAAGCTACATCACGCTTGAGGATCTCGCCCGCATGGTGCGCGAGAATTTCGAGTTTCAGGTGCTCGACGCCAAGACCGGCGACGACATTACCCATTCGATCCTCACCCAGATCATTATGGACGAAGAAGCCAACGGCACCCAGCAGATGCTCCCCGTTAGCTTCCTGCGCCAGCTGATCGGCATGTACGGCAATTCGATGCAAGCAATGATGCCGTCGTACCTCGAAGCCAGCATGGCCAATTTCCGCGACAACCAGTCGAAGATCCGCGAGGCCTTCGAAAAGGGTCTGAGCGCCACGCCCTTCGCGGCGATCCACGAAACTAACATGGCGGTGATGCGCGCCGCAGCCGACGTGTTCTTGCCGGGCCTTGGCAAGGGCAAGAACAAGCCCGCCGCCAACCCAGCCCCAAGTACCGCCGGTGCCGCCGCAGAACCGCGTGACGAGATCGCTGTGCTGCGCGAACAGATGGCCGCCATGCAAAAGAAGCTGGACGACTTAAGCAAATAGCGGATAGCGCCGCGCGCCAGCGGTAACAGCCGCGCCCGTTCAAGCAGGAAGCCAAGCCCCGTGTCCCAGATCCGCCACGCGCTCACCGTCAAGCGCGAAGACGACTTCGCCAAGTGGTATCAGGAAGTCATCAGCGCCGCCGACCTCGCCGAGGAATCCGGCGTGCGCGGGTGCATGGTCATCAAGCCGTGGGGCTACGGCATCTGGGAACGCATCCAGCGCCTGATGGACGACCGGATCAAGGCGGCGGGTGTGCAGAACTGCTATTTCCCGCTGTTCATCCCGCTATCGAACTTCAC
>JANNWO010000207.1:0-8342 GCA_031408395.1 Sphingomonadales bacterium
GCCGGACGCGGCGGCGGGGGCGGCGGGGTCGGGGCTGGCACCGGGGTCACGACCGGCGGGGGAGCTTCTTCGCCACCGAAGTTGTAGGTGATCGAGCCCAGCAGCGAGTGGCTGTTGAAGTCGGTGTTCAGAGCGCGACCAAGCGGATCGACGATAGTGACATCCGGCACGTTGAAGTAGCGATACTTCAGGCCGACGTCCCAAGAGTCGCTCAGCGGAGCGCGAACGCCCGCGATAACCTGCCAGGCAAAGCCGGTGTCCGAATCGCTCCAGACGCCCGGCCCATTCGAGTTTACGCGACCATCCATGTCGACGCGCGCAACACCGACGCCGCCGCCGGCGAAGCCCTGAAGGCCATCATCCGAACCGAAGTCGAACAGGCCGTTGACCATGAAGCTCAGCGCGTTCGTTTCGCCCAGCGCGGGAAGGGTGTTGGTGAAGCGGGAGAAACCGCCCGTGATCGGGTTCAGGGCGAGACCCTGGCTGCCGGCCGACACTTCTTCGAGTTCCGCAGAGCGATAGCTGGCTTCCGCCTCGAGCCGGAAGGCACCGAAGTCATAGCCGACAATCCCGCCGAAGTCGTAGCCGGCGGATTCGTAGTTGGCCTTCGCGTTGTCGGCGAAGGTGTTGACATCGATGTTCTGGTCTTCGACGAGCATTATCCCGCCATCACCCTCGATATACCACTGGCCATCGCGGGCCATGGCAGGTGTGGCGAGCGCGGTCGAAGCCATCGCCATCCCAATGACGAGTTTGCGCATATCCAAAATTCCCCTTTGTATTAGACTTGAGGCACCTACCGTCCCTATCTTTTCCCCATTCGCGAGGCAAGCCGTCAATGCTTGACTCGTGTTGCAAGAATGTCGCTATCCGGCGCCTGTGGACAAAAAATCGCACCTTCAAAATGCACGCATTTTAGCCATTCTTGCGTTCATGGGGTCCCCGTTGCCAGCACGCCGATCGTCTTTAGCGACTGAACGAGGGCCCCTATCGCTGCGCGCGCTTCGGTATCGACTACGCTTCCGCCGGCAGGTGGCGTTGGCGCCTGGGCCAGTTTCCATCCCGAACGGAACACCAGCAAGTTATCGGCTGTCCGGTCATAAAGCGCCATCCCGTGGACCGGCTCGATGAAGTGCCACCCGCCCGCGATCAGCACTGCGATGCGGTCCTCGCGGCCGGACCACTCGCCGGTTGCGGGACTTTTAACCCGGTAACAGTCAGACTCAACGCCGATTGCAGGTGGTGCGGACTGCGAAGCCTTGACCGTGTGCATGTGCAGCGCGTCGAGCAGGCATAGCGCCTGATTGACGAAGAACTCTTTCTGCGCTTGACCGACAATCAGGAGCGGCAGGCTCAGGGCGGGTGTCGAACTGGGGAAGGGGATCGGATCGGACATGCAAACCTCCGGTTTCTCAGGATAATGATGCGAGCCGCAGGGGCTGTGAATGGTCGAACGTTCCTGTCTGCCTGACCCATAGGATGCCCGGCCCGTAGCTCGCGACAAGGGCGGAGCGTTCGGCGGGGGCAAGCCGCAGCGATGCCACCTCGGGCAGCCATGAGGCGAAAGGCGCATCCACTGGGCCATAGCCCACGAGGTATGCCTCACGCTCCTCGACGAGCGGCACTTCGACGCTGTCCTGCCAGCGCCACTGGCCGCGCGCGCGCCGGGTCCAGTGGTAGACAATCGCACCGCCGGCTTCGGATTTGGCGTGAGCATGGACCGGGCACGGCGGCCGGCGCGATAGGCCTGGGTTGGTGAGGTCCGCCAGCACGGCCTCCGGGTCGCTCGTCCCGATCGCGGCGATGCGCGAACTAGCGAGCGGCGGCACAAGCAGCGGATCGAGTGCCACCAGCGTGTCGTCGACCAGCACTACGAGCGTGAGCGCCGGGTGGCCCGTGAATGCGGCTGGCTCGGTGCCTCCCCGCCCGCGCAGCAGTCCGGTAAGACGCCAGCGTCCGGCCCCGAGCGGTTGAGCGTGCAGGAACTGGATGAGCTCGCCGCCGATCAGCATGCGATTGGCTCCGGCGCTGAGCCCGGCGACATCGGTGTCGGATAGGTCTAGATCGTCCGCGACAAGATCGATGATCGCTTCGCTTCGCGGCTCAAGCAGAAGGGCCTTCGAAGGTGCCAGTGGTTCGGCGAGCGCACCCATCACAGCCCGCCGCTTGCCGGTCGTTCCGAGGTCGACCAGCGCGGACCCCTGCACCGAGAACAGCGCCGCGCCGCGCCACGCGCTGTTCTCGGCCGAAGCTGCAGCAAAGATCAGCGGGGCGGCAGAATTGGCGTTGGCGTCGGAAGGCAGCTCGATGGCAGCAAGCCGGGTCGCCGGGACGACGAGATCGCGCGGGGCGAGGTTCTCGCCGGGGTCGGTCGTCCGCGGCGTTCCGGCAGTGGGGGCGAGGCGCTCCAGCTCCAGCGCCACACCGCGGTCGAACCATTCCCAGCTCCTCAGCAGCCACTGGCCCGGCATATCGGGCAGCCGGACAATCGTGCCGGGTATGATGCGTGGGTCGAGTTCACCGATTCGCCAAGTGACGGTCTCATGCTGCCAGCGCGTTCGGTTGGCGCTGTCGTTGGCAAGTTGCCGCGCGCCCGTGGCGGTGAGGGTGGCGGGTAGGTCGATCATCAGCTCTCGCCCAGTGGCCGACGCGCCGGAAGAGCGCTGCACTCCGGTCTGGTAGTCCCGTCCCTCGTCGTAGTAGCGTAAAGCGGAGGGTGTTCGGGCGGGGATGCCTGCCCGCTGCTTATGACCGGTCTCGTCCTGACCGCGATCGTCGGCTGCCAGCTGGTCGGGGAGGGTCAGGACCTCGTCCTCCGAAGATTTTCGCGGCGAAATCGCAAGACCCTCGCTTCCGGAGGTGCACACCAAGGGAATCACCTGGTCTATCGTCGCTAGGGTCGAGGCCAATGATCCGCCCTCATCGGCAAACCCGCGTGCATATGCGAGCGGCTCCATGCCGAAGGGGAGTGCTGCGGTGGGCACGAGTTGCTCAAGTGACACGCTCTCGTCACCGCCTTCTGCGAAAATCTCAAAACTCAGCGCCGGGATGCGATTGCCGAAATCGCCAAGCTCGAGGCTGTCGAACACAACGTAGGCGCAGTCGCGAAAAGCCGGGGCCTCGGAGCCCTTGGCAGCAGCGATCAGCGGGTCGACAGGATCGTTGCCGAAGCCGCGATAGAACCGCAAGGTTCCGCCGACCTTCAGGTCATCCTGCACGCCGCGCAGCAGATTGCCGTCCGCCCAGATCCGCCCGATCCGAGCGATCGGCGTGCTCGAAATTGCGACCGCGAAGGAGGCCGAATAGGAATAGACAGTTGTGGAGGGCTGACCCTTACGGCTCTTCTCCTTTTGCTTGCTTTCGATAAGGTCGGTCGACCAGATGATGGTTCCCGGCACGCGCATCCGCCCGAACTGGCGCGGGATCGGCTGACCGTAACTCGAGGTACTGACCGCCAGATCGCGCAGCTGCGGTCCTTCGCGCCCGCCCGGCCCGAAGATGCGTGAGTCGATCTGCTGGCCGATCAGCGAGCCGATTGCACCGCCGATCGGTCCGCCGATAGCCGAGCCGACCGCGTTGAGGACTAAAGTCGCCATGCAGCTATCCTTCTGAAATTGACGTCGCGCGCCACAGAGCGCGGATCTGCCAGTCTGGATCGATCGCCTGCCGGACGACACGCCGTAGCCCTATGTGAGCGTGGACGACGCTGTCTGCGTCGGCGGCAATCATGAGATGGTGCTGACAATGGGGCAGTGCGACGAGCAGGATGTCACCAGCGCGGATCGGTCCGCATGCGGGCACCAGCCCCGAAGCGCCCGCCATCGGCAGCCAGTGATCTACGTTGAGATTGCGCAGGCTATAACCCGTCGGGACGATCGGCCGCGCGCCGGTCGTGGCGAGCGCGGCGAACACCAAGCCGACGCAATCGAGCCCCGTCGCCGGGACCCGGCCATGCAGTCTGAAGGGGCTGCCCAACAGGTCGAGGGCGGCATCGGCCAGCGGATGCGGGGGGAGGCTCATCACTGGCCGTAGCGGGCCAGCAAATCGTTCCCCGGAAGATAGGGTTCGCCCCGAAAATTGGCGGCGTTGCCGAAGCGCCCCGCGCAGGTGGCAACGGTGTGGTCGCAGCCTTCGCGCAGCTCCGTCATGGTCCCGAGCGGCGTGCCGGGCGCCAGCGGCCGGTCGAGCACCAGCCAATCGCTGGCCGCATCTATGATCCCGAAAGCGACGCCGGTCTGCGGTCCCGCCATGAAGCGGAGCCGACCATCGACATGCGCCTCCCCGCCTGCAGCCGCGAGTCGCACCCGGTTGCCCTCCAGATCGACGGCCGCAAGCGGGTGCACGGAAGTGTATCGCGCCGCCGAAAGGCCACACCCGCGTCCGCAGAACTCGGCGCGGCAGGTCGGGCTAGTGCGCGGCACGAAATCCTTCTCGAGCAGGCTCTTGCTCGAGCGCAACTCTGCAGAGAACTGCATCCGGTCATCCTCGATCCGGCCGATCTGCCCGGTGTAGAGCGTATGATTATCCAGGCTCGCCCAGTCGACCGCTCCGATCTCGATTGCCGCTTCGTCGAACAAGCCGGCGGCAAGCTCAGCCTCGCGGATCGAATTGTGGTTAAGCGCGCCTCTTACCTCGGCGCTGTCGTTAGCGAGCTCGGAGGTCAGGCGGATCGCGGCCGGGATCATGCCCGGCGCTGCTAAATGCCGCATCCCGCCGAAGGTGAGGTCGCGGTCGTGACTGGTGAAGGCGAGCGCAGCTCCGTCACGGCGGTAGATGCGCCAGAATGTCGCCACGGTGTCGAGTTCGCGGTCGAAGAAAACGCGCATCAGGCGGTCTCCCTGATCTCGATCAGCGGCACTGAGGGAGCCTCGCCAGCGGCGAAGTTGACCGCAGCGACGTCGAGCCGGTCTTCGGCGAAGCGCACCGGCACATCGAAGCGGAAGCCTGCGCGCACCTCAGCGTCTATGGGAGGAGCGACGTCCAACCGGAGTATGCCTCCCGTCACGACTGTCCAGGCGGTGGTGGCGGCGCCGCCCACGCTGACCACCAGCGTGTCGGCGCGCGGTCGGGTGATCGGCCGCACCTGCGGTTCCGCCGTCCCGTAAGACTTCATCAGCTTGAAGTCGGCTCGCGCGTCGTCGCCCGTCCCGAGAAGCTGGTCGAGCATCGTCGGCGTGCCGGTCATCCCGTTCGAGCTGTTGTCGAAGGGGTCCGTAATGCGGAAGCCCCGCGCCGGGCCCCGGCGCGCGCGGAAGAAGGCGATGAGATCGGACAGTTCGGTCTCGGAGCGGATACCAGGGCCCACATCGAAATGCAGCCGCGCGTCGGACCACAGCGAATTGCGCCGCTCGTGACCGGAGGCAGTGACCGCGATCGAGGTCGAGAATTCGGGCGCGACCGAGGCGCTTCGCCCGAGTGCGAACGGGTAGAGGACATCGTCGAAGGGATCCATGGTTTGCTCCGGTGGAGGGGCGAGGCGGGTGTAGCCGTCGCGGTTGACCTGCGGCAGCGCCCAGACGTATCGCCGTTCGATACCGCGCGCGGCGGCCTCGTCGATCCCGCTGTCGATACGTTGCCAGAAGATCTCCGCATTTGCCGGGTCGAGCACGAAGCCGGCGAGGTAATCCTGGTCGGCTAGCGGATAGCCGAGCCGGGTATCGACAAAGGCATAAGCTGCACGCCGTGCCGCATCGGCACCTGCGGTGATCCAGTCATAATCTTCGAGCTGCAGGCGGTCGAAGGCGGGCCAGGCCCACCCGGTGGGCAGGTTTGCGCGGTAGAGTTCGGGCGTTTTCGAATTGATGATGGTCGGCGTGAAGACGAGGATCAGCAACTCGGCGGGGCCTTGCGCTGCAGCCCGCACGGCAGACGCCAGCGTAGCGGTCGATTGCGCAAGGATCACACCTGCGGCATCGAGTAGGGCCTTGGCTGCCTCGTCGAGCGGAGCGGAGACACGGGAAATAACCGGCGGATTGCCGCCGAGCGCGGCCTTGGCAGCGTCGTCGTAAAGGCAGATCTCGCGTTTGGGTGTGACCCACCACCATGGCTCTCCGATTTGGAAGCGGACCGGCTGTTCGGCATTTTCGAGCAGCGCGACGAAGCTACGGGCGATGTCGGCCAGCCACCCCATCGCCGCCGCGTTTGCGGGCGAGAGCAGGGTGGAAGGCGGCACCCAGCCCGTCAGCGCGGGGGCGCCGCTTGCGGTCCGCTGCTTCCAGCCTTCGGGACAATAGGCGTCGAACAGTTCGTAAGAGAGTGAGGCGATGACTTCGAACCCGCCGGCCTTCGCGCGTTCGAACAGGTTGCGGTGCCACACCGCCGCAGGTGCGCACAGGTCACCGGCGGAGGCGACCTTGAGCGATCCATCCCCCTGCAGCGAGAGCTGCATGAAGTGGCTCATCCCTACATAGTGGACGATGTCCCCGCGGTAGCCGAGCCCCGTTACGGCACGCAGCAGCCGAGCAGGAGTCTGGTTGTAGGCATCGTCGTATGCGGTCGCCATCCGCTCGCCATGCGGCGGAACGAGCACGTCGCCGAGCTCGAGCATCGCCCGGGAGCCGTCGGCACGGATCTCCGACATGACCACCGATCCGTCGAACCGCGCTGGCAGGGGTGCGGTGCTCCCCGCCACGAAGCCGGGCGCGACCAACGAGATGAACATGCGGTCGATATCGCCGGCAAAGACTGTCTGGCCGGGAAGTGCGAAGCCGCTTTGCAGCGATGAAAAAGGCAGGGTGATGCGCGCATCGGTCGGCGTGCCTTGGGCATAGTTCCAAAGGCGAATATACCACGTGCGCGCGAGCCCCGCGTCATCGCGGCCTTCGATCGTCAGGGTCGGACCGTTGGGCTGGTCGAGGGCGGTCACACCCGACGACTGCCAGCGGAAACTCAGGGTCGTGTAGCGGTAATCTCGGTCGGTCACATAGGCGAGCAGCGGGTGATCGAGCGTGTCGGCGCTGTCCCAGATCAGCCCTACCAGCTCGCCAGCGGTGTGCAGTTCAAGATCCACCCGCAGCGAATCCGGACCGGTGGTTACCACCGATGCCATCGCGGGCCGCGGAAAGTTGACCGTCCAGAAGCGCGGATCGAAGCGCTGCATGAAAGTGCTTTCCTGCGCGCGGCGTTCGCGAGCGAGCCAGAATGCCATCGCTATGTTCCTTGCTTAGGACTGTTGCAGCGCGCGGCGCACGGCGCTCGCGATCTGGCGCGAGGAGCGCTGCATCGCGGTAGGCGCAGCCTGCCCACGCGGCACCGCGACCTGGATCGCGACCCGCACGTCGCGCCCCGGCGCCCCCAGGCCGGTCTCGACCCGGCCCGAAGAGGTCGGCACAAACACCTCGGGGCCGCGCTCGCCGACGAGATAGGCTTGGCCCCCCGTGACCGGCCCGCCGGTGGCTCGCCCGGGCAGACCGAACAGCGCGCCGATCGATTGCCCGAGAATACTTCCTAGGCCGCCGCCAGCACTGCTGCCGCCTGCGCCGCCGAACATCGAGGAAATGCCTGATTGCAGCGAATAGCTGGCGATCTCCGACAGTGCATTGAAAGCGACCCGCTTGAGGTCGTCGAAGCCGAGGCTTCCGCGCCGCAGGGCGCCTAGCAAGCCGTTCTCGAGCACATGGCCGGCGCGCCCGAAGCCGTCGATCAGCGAGGTGTCGAGGGAACGGCGCATCGTCTCGACGTCGCTGGCGAAGCCTTCGGTGCTCGCGCGCACGTCGATCACGAGGGAATCGAAATTGTCATTCATGGGCATCGCGCTCCATCATTCGGGCAATCGTCTCGCGGGACGGCGGGGGAGGGGCGGCAAGGTCGTCGGGGGCGGCTAATGCCATTGCCAGTTCGGCGGGCGTTGCGGCCCAGAACTCGGCAGGGCGCCAGCGGAGAAAGCGGGCGGCGAGCGCGCAGCAGCGGGGTGCACCATCACTGAAGCAGGCTGTCATGCCTCGCCCTGGAGCACCTGTGCGAGGACTGCGCGGGCGGGCTGCGTTGCGCCTACCAGACCCATCGTCAAAACCGCCTGACCGACCGCGACCCGTTCGGGCCGAGCTTCGCCAGGTAGGCAATGCCACAACAGCGCAGTCATCTCGGTCAGGGTAAGCGTGCCGTGCGCAGCCCGTTCGACCAGCGCGAACAGCGATCCAAGCTCGCTCTCGGCCAGCACAAGGTTCTCGAAGCTGGGGCGCAGCACGTAGGTCACGCCGCCGACAACCAGCGCGGCCTCTCCGCGCAACGGGTTGGGGGCAGGCATCATGCCGCCACCACCGGCCCAGAGCTTTCGAGCTGTAGTGTGTAGCTGCGCTCGCCGTTGAAGTCCCCGGCATAGTCGAGCCGCTGGACGAGGAACC